>JBKHYB010000227.1:0-3427 GCA_046565725.1 Actinomycetota bacterium | reverse complement strand
AGGAGAACAACCAGAAGGAAGCCGTGAACGCAGCCGCTCCCACGGCCACCGCCCCCAGCGGTGCACTTCCAAGGTGACCGACCAACGCGGTGTCGACGAGCGAGTAGAGGGGATCGGCCGCCAGCGCACCGAGTGCAGGCACCGCGAGGGCCGCGATCGCTCTGTCATCGGGATGCCGCCGAAGTACCCTCACCCCCGTTTCCTAACAAGATTTGACCCCCCTATGGGGGACTTCTGTGGCGCGGAAAACTCGTTGAGGGACCCAGGCTCGCTTCCGACGTGGGTATCCGACGTTCGGCGCGGGAGGATCCACTAGGGATGAGGGGCTTTACGATGGGGGCGTGAGTCCTAAGAAGGTGATACTCGCGGCCCCCCGTGGTTACTGCGCGGGGTTGGACCGCGCCGTGCAGATGGTCGAGCGAGCACTCGAGACACTCGGTGCTCCCGTATACGTCCGTAAAGAGATCGTGCACAACCGCCACGTCGTGTCGGAACTCGAGAAGCGCGGCGCGATCTTCGTCGAGTCGGAGGAAGACATACCCGAGGGAGCCGTGTGCATCTTCTCGGCTCACGGGGTCTCGCCGCAGGTGCGCCAGAACGCAGCGACGCGCAACCTGCAGGTGATCGACGCGACCGGTCCTCTCGTGACCAAGGTCCACCTTGAGGCCAAGCGTTTCGCAAGGGGCGGACGCAAGATCGTGCTCGTCGGGCATGAGGGCCACGAGGAGATCGAAGGCACCGCCGGCGAGGTCCCGGATCAGACCTTCGTGATCGAGAGCGTGGACCAGATCGATTCGCTGCCGGTGGACAGTGCCGAGCCGCTCGCGTACCTGACCCAGACGACCCTCTCGGTGGACGACACGCTGGAGGTCGTCGAAGCACTGCGTCAGCGCTACTCGGACATCACCGGCCCGCACTCCGACGACATCTGTTACGCCACTCAGAACCGCCAGATCGCGGTGAAGGCCCTGGCACCCGAGTGCGACGTGGTCCTCATAGTGGGAGCCTTCAACTCGTCGAACTCGAACAGGTTGGTTGAGGTGGCCAAGAACTCCGGCACCCCGGCCTACCTGGTTCCGGACGAGACCCACCTGCGGGAGGAGTGGCTTGAGGGGGCCGAGGTGATCGGCGTGAGTTCCGGCGCCAGCGCCCCTGAGGTACTAGTGGACCGGCTCCTCGAGAAGCTGGCCGAGCTGGGGTATGGGAGGGTCGAGACGAAGACCGTAACGACCGAGGACGTCACGTTCTCCCTGCCTCCATGGCTCCGGAAACAGAGGGAAGAGGAAGAAACCGCCGCGGAGGTCGGTTAGTAGGCGATCGTCTGCTCGATGTCGTTGGCTAGGTCGAAATCCAGCGACGTCAGCCCACCCTCGGAGTGGGTCGTGAGCGTCAACTTCACCTTGTTGTAGTTGATCAGGATGTCCGGGTGGTGGTCGTAGCGTTCGGCCATCTTCGCGACGTCGTTCACGAAACGGATGGCGGAGGCGAAGTCGTCGAGCTCGTAGACCTTGTGGATCTCGTCCTCTTCACGCTCCCAGTCGCCCAGCTCATCGAGACGCTGTTCGATCTCTTCGTCTTCCAACAGGTCCGGCAACTTCGTGGCCTCCTATGCCCATAACGAACGCTCTTGCGGCGCACCATACCGCGGCCCGGAACTCCTCGCGCCCCGGTGGTCTGCCGGGGCTATAGTGCCCCCGAAGCAGACCTAGCGAGCAGGAGACCACATGGATTACGGCATCGGGATCGGCGGACCAATGGCGATGATCGGCCCCATGGCCAAGATGGTCGAGGACGCCGGCTTCGAATCCTGCTGGGCGGCCGAGACCACGAACTCGTCGTTCGTCACCGCTCAGATAGCGATCATGAGCACGTCCAAGATCAACGTCGGGACGGCCATCACGCTGGCCTTCCCCCGCTCTCCGACGATCACGGCGATGGAGGCCATGGACCTCGACGAGTTGTCCGGTGGGCGCTTCATGGTCGGTCTCGGCTCTCAGGTCAAGCGGGTGAACGAGAACCGCTTCTCGGTGAAGTTCGAGCACCCGGCCCCCAAGCTCGCCGAGTACGCCAGGGTGATGCGGACCGTCTTCGCCGCCAACCGGGGCGAGGATGTCGTCTTCGAGGGGCGCTTCTACAACGTGACGATGCCGACCTTCGGAGGGCTGCGCCAGCCCCCACCGCGGGACGTACCGATCTACTTCGCCGCAGTGAACAAGCTGATGGCCCGCTACTGCGGCGAGGTGGCCGATGGGCTGCTTGGACATCCTCTGGCTTCGCCCAAGTACCTCGAGGAAGTGATCCGTCCTGCGATAGCCGAGGGGGCCGAGCGCTCCGGGCGGGCACCGTCGGACTGCAACCTCACGGCCTCGCCGATGATCTCGATCTCGGACGACGTCGACCTCGCTCGCCGCGAGGTGAAGCTGCAGATCGCTTTCTACTCGACCACCCGTACCTACACCCCGATCCTCGAGCTCCACGGTTTCGAGCATCTGGTCCCCGAACTGAGGGCCGCCTTCGAGGCCAAGGACAAGGATCGGATGGTCGAGCTGATCCCCGACGAGATGTGCGACGCGATCGCCTGCGCCGGCCCGGCGGACGAGGTCAAGGACAAGGTCAAGCAGTGGCACGGCGTCGCCGACCGGCTCATGGTGGCGGGCCCCTGGTACGGCCCTTCCCCGGCCCGACTCATGGAGAACTACCAAGCCCTAGTGGAGACCTTCGGCCCCGCCTAGAGCGTGGACTGAGCTAGAACGTCGAGGGAGTCCGCTTTCCAGCGGGCTCCCTCTTTCACTAGGTCGAGCCGGAGGACCATGAAGACGGTGCGGCCCCCGGGCGTGGCGCGAGATGTGACCTCCTGAACGACCCGCGCGACGGCGACGCCGCGCTCGGATGAAGACATCCCTATGTAGGGACCGTCCACGATCTCGCCGGTCGAGTCGATCGCTCCCTGTTCGAGAGCCTCTCCGAGCCCCGCGTCGAGGAGCTCCTGGTAATCGGCCCGGAAAGGTCCGGTGGTCAACGGCAAGAGATCGTCCTGGACGCTCTCGAAGGTCTGCGCGTCGAAGTTCGTGATGGCGAGGATCACCTCGTTGGCGGTGGTCTCGGCTCGCGGTATCTCCGTCGCGAGGGCCGAATCGATCTCGTCCGATGAGGTATCTCTCTCACCGATCCACAGGAACGCGAAGGCGCCCGCGAGGACGAGGGCAACGATCGCGATCAGCCAGGGAGCCTTGCCGGGGTTATCCACCGGCACATCGTACGCGTCAGCCGGCGATGCGGACCGTGTCTGTGACCCCCCACATGAATGCCGACATCATGAGGTTCAAGACGTTCACCGCCACGATCGAGGCCCGGATGGCTCGACCCACGGCGATCCCCACACCTGCCGGCCCTCCCGATGCGTTGAAGCCGTAGTAGCAGTGGATCA
>JBKHYB010000226.1:0-3477 GCA_046565725.1 Actinomycetota bacterium | reverse complement strand
GGCCAGCAGGCCTAACGGAACATGAGGTTTCACGGTCTTCTGGACGAAGAAGATGACCGCGAGGACCACCAGACCTGCAGCGAGGATCAGGAACTCGACCGGCGGTCCCCCGCCCGTAACGCCGTGGCTCAGATACATCGGTTAGGAGCCGGACCTCATGCGAACGAGCGCAGCGATGCCGACGAGGGCTAGACCACCTACGAGGATCGCGACCATGGGCACGCTGCTGCCCTCGTCCGCGGTCGGATCTGTATCCGGCGCCGCCTGCTCGTTCGAGCCATCACCCGGACCGATCGTCTCGGTGTCGTCCGTGGACTCCCCCTCCGACGAACAATCGGCGCTGCCACGAACCGTGAACGAGAAGTTCCCGGTCGTCTTGTGACCGTCCTCTGCGGAGATCACCCGGTAGGTGACCGACCACTCACCCGGTTGGCCCTCGTCCAGAAGGACGTGCAGGGTCTTGTCGGTCGTGTAGATCTCGTCCGAAACGTCGGTGCCGCATCCGTCGATGACGCGTACCGCTGCGTTCTCGGTCGGAGGCTCGGTGAAGTCGATCATCACGTGGTCTGCGGGCTTCTTCAGCGTCGCACCATCCTTCGGGAAGGTGTTCTGCATGTCCCCGTGGGCCCGAACCGATCCGGCGAGTATCACGACCAATGCCAGGGTGAGAAGGGTCAACCGGTACATCCTCATCGGCTCTTTGTATCAGAGGCGCGGTTTAACTCGACCCGAGAGGGAAGCGCTCAAGCGCTTCGTAACGCGCCCCTTTCGGGCTGAGATGGCTGCGATACAAGACGATCTCAGCGAGCCGGAACGGATCCAGGTCGGAGGTGTCGATCTCTGGCAGTTGCCGCACCTTCACGGGCACCTTCATCCGAGCGAGCGTGAGGTGAGGCGTGAAACTGCGCTCTTCACCCGGGAAGCCGGCGGCTCCGATCCGCGCGTCCAGCTCTGCGGCTAGACGGCTCGTGGTACCGCTCGGATCTTCGATGCCGGCCCACAACACGCGGACCCGACGCTCCGAGGGGAACGCCCCCAAACCGGAGACACGCAGATCGCATGGTTCGACCGCTCTGGCCGCTTGCGCACAGGCAAGCGAGATGGCTGGAACGTCGCCCTGGTCGACCCAACCGACGAACCGCAGGGTGATGTGCTGACCGGCCACGTCGGTCCAACGGGCACCCGGGAAGACATCCGAGTGATCCCGCACCCTCCGAACGAGTGATTCCCGCTGGGCCAATGGAACGTCGAAGGCCACGAACAACCTCGGCCCCGAGGTTGTCACTGCTCCTGGCTCAGGATCAACCTGCGCCCGAGATCGAGGGCCGCGCTGACCGCCACCGACCTGATGTTGTATCGATCGCCGTAACCCCGGACCTTGCGGGCTTCGGTCCGACCGCCGAACGAGGCACCGACGAAGATCGTTCCCACCGGTTTGCCCTCCTGCTCGGACGGTCCCGCCACGCCGGTCGCCGAGAGTCCCAGGTCGGCATCGAACATCTCTGCGGCACGCTCGGCCATCTTCGAAGCCGCCTCCGTGCTGACCGCTCCGGGACCGAGCAGGGTTGCCTCGTCCACACCGAGCACGTCGCGCTTGATCTCGGTCCAGTAGGCAACCAAGCCGCCCTTGAAGAAGTCGCTCGATCCCCCATGCCCCGAGAGCTCGGCCCCCATGAGCCCTCCCGTAAGCGATTCCGCGCACGCGACCGTGATCCCGCGGGCCCTGAGGAACTCGCCGAACGCACTGACCAGATCCGGAGCGTTGCCCTCCACGGCATGCTCCCCGAGGCGTTCCCGTATCTGGTGCTCCACGGGCCTGATCAGACCGAGTGCAGTGGCTTCATCGGCGGCCTTCGCCGTCAGACGCACCCGCACCTGACCCTTCCCGGCGAGATAAGCCAAGGTCGGGTTCGTCTGCGCCTCGACGATGTCGGCGATCCTCTCGTGCGTCGCCGACTCGCCGAGACCCATGATCACCACCTCGCGAGACACGATCGTGCTTCCGTCACCGCGCGCCGACAGCACCGGCGAGACAACCTCCGTGAGCATCGCCTCCATCTCCCACGGCACCCCGGGGAGTGCGAAGACGATCGACCCGTCCACCTCCATGTAGAAACCGGGTGCCGTTCCGTGGGCGGGGATCACGGTCGCCCCCTCGGGGATGTCGGCCTGCCTGAGGTTGTCTTCGGGCATATGGCGGCCCATCCGTTGGAAGACCTCTTCGATCTCTGCGACCAGCTCCTCGCGTCGGACGAGTCCGACGCCTGCCAGCTCGGCAAGGACCTCTCGGGTGATGTCGTCGGGCGTAGGACCCAGACCGCCCGTGACGATCACGGCGTCCGCGCGGGAACAAGCGCTACGGAAGGTCTCCAGCATCCTGTCCGGGTTGTCCCCCACGACCGAGTGACGGTGCACGTCCACCCCGATCGACGCGAGCACCTGAGAGATCCTTTGCGCATTCGTGTTGGCGATCTGGCCCAGCAGGAGTTCGGTACCGACTCCGACGATCTCTGCGTTCAGGGTGCTACCCCTTCTATCCGTGCTTCGTGTTTGCGGAAGTACTGCGCCCCCGACCACAAGGTCGCGGTCAGAGCGGAGCCCAGCAATAGCCAGTGACCCACGTTGGTGCTTTCCCACGGAAGCAGCCACCAACACACCATCACGATCTGCAGGACGGTCTTGGCTTTGCCCCACGAGCTCGCCGGCAAGGTTCCTCCGGAACGAACGATGTTCGTGCGGAACACCTGAACGGCAACCTCCCTGATCGCGATCACCACCGCCGCCCACAGGGGGAAGGATCGGGTATCCACGAGCACGTACAGGGCAGCCCCCACCAACAGCTTGTCCGCGAGAGGGTCGAGGAACTCTCCCGCCCTGGAGATGATCTGGTGCTTGCGGGCGAGATATCCATCCAGGGAGTCGGAGGCCGACGCGAGGAAGAACACCGAGAACGCTCCCAGCGCAGCGAGGTCCGTGTCGCCGTACGAGAGCACGACGAAGAAGGGGACCATGAAGATGCGAGCCACGGTGATCGCGTTCGGGAGGTTCATCGGTCCGAAGCGTACAGGGGCCGGGAGGGTCGGAGGCTGCTCACTTGTCGCTACGATGGGCCCGTGGCGACCACCACTACCACCCTCAAGGCACCGCTGACCCGTTCCAACGCGCTTACCGGAGCGCTGGCGATCGCGGCCGTCGTGGTCGTTGGACGTATGGCGTTGTCCGGCAACGGCGCCTTCGACACGTTCGTCCTCATCTTCACGTCGATCGTGATCGAGGCGCTGCCGTTCATCCTCCTCGGAGCGCTCGTTTCAGCCCTGATCGAGGTCTACACGCCGGACACGTTCTTCACCCGGATAGCGAAGCTCCCCCTGCCCCTGCAGATACCGGGGGCTGCCTTCGGGGGCATGGCTTTCCCGGTGTGCGAGTGTGGCTCGGTCCCCGTTGCGCGCCGGCTGATCAGCAAGGGGGTCCACCCCG
>JBKHYB010000225.1:0-3518 GCA_046565725.1 Actinomycetota bacterium | reverse complement strand
ATTCGCGCGAGGAAGGAACCCGGAGCCACGACCTCGATGAACAGGTTCCCGAGCATGTCGCTCGTGAGCGTGCCGATGTGGTCACGCGGGCGGCGGAGGAGACGATGGCCCGCAGGGCCGAGAGCCTCGTCGGAACGGAGCTCGAAGTACTCGTGGAGAAACTCGATATCGCCCAAGGTATCTGGACGGGTCGGTCTCACAGGGAGGCCCCGGAGGTGGACGGCGAGATCACCTTCACGGCGGGACGGGAGCTGCGGGTAGGGGAGTTCACGCGGGTTGCCATCACCGGCAGCGACGGAGCGGATCTCCACGGAGCGGTCGTCTGAATTGAACGGGTCGCGTCCCTTCACACCGGTGGTGTTCGTCGCCGCGGCGTTGGGGGCTGCCTTCTTGCTCTTCCCTGTCGCCGGACTCGTTGTAGATGCGCCCTTGTCGTCCGCCGTAGAGGTGATCCGCAGACAAGGAACCGGATCTGCCCTCGGACTTTCGTTGATCGTGTCGTTCGGAGCCCTGACGATCGCGGCTGCGGTCGGGTTGCCGCTGGCATGGCTGCTCGCGCGTTCCTCGTTCCCGGGCCGAGCGATGCTCCGGGTGCTGGTATTGATCCCGATGATCATCCCTCCCGTCGTCGCCGGCGTCGGACTGCTGGCCGCTTTCGGACCCGACGGTTTGCTGGGCGGTGTCCTGGAGGCGATGGGCGTCAGGTTGCCGTCCACCACCGTGGCTGCATGCCTCGCGTCGGCCTTCGTAGGCATGCCATTCCTTGTGGTCGCTGCCGAGGCGGGCTTCCGGACCTCCGATAGGAGCCTCGAAGAAGCGGCCGCCACCTTGGGGGCGCGGCCATGGTTCACCTTCCGCAAGATCACCCTACCCACAGCGGTCCCTTTCCTAGCGGCGGGCGCGACGCTGTGCTGGGTGCGTGCGATCGGCGAGTTCGGAGCCACCGTGACGTTCGCAGGCGACGTGCCCGCGACCCGAACGGCATCGCTTTCCATCTATGCCCTGTTGCGGGCCGGCAACGACGCGGGGGCGACCGTGCTGAGCATCATCATGCTCGTGATGACCGTGACGGCGCTGTTCTTCATGCGTTCCTATCTCTGGGCCGACGACGATGCTCGACGTTGACCTGACCGCCCTCCGCGGCGAGATGACCGTCCGAGCTCGCTTCCAGGCATCTCTTGGAGAGACCGTGGCACTCGTCGGACCGAATGGAGCCGGTAAGTCGACGATCCTCCACGCGTTGTGCGGACTCGTCCCCCTGCAGGCGGGGCGGGTGGTCCTGGGCGATGAGGTGTGGGACGACGTCGAGACACGCGTTCGGCGAGCGCCCTATGAGCGGTCCGTGGGGGTCGTGTTCCAGGACCTGCGACTGTTCGATCACCTGACGGTGGCGGACAACATCGCCTTCGGTCTCGCGGCGCGTGGCCTCGGATCGATCTCCGATCGCGTTCGCGAGGTGGCTTCCCGATTCGGTATATCGGCGTCGCTCGAAGCTAGCCCGAAGACCCTGTCCGGAGGCCAGAGACAGCTGGTGGCGTTGGCTCGGGCCGTCGCCGGAGAGCCGCGCGTGCTTCTGCTCGACGAGCCCACCGCCTCGCTCGATGCAGAGATGCGGCCACGGGTGCGTTCGCTGCTTCGGGAGGTGCTCGCTGACCCCCAGCGCGTGAACGTGCTCGTGACCCACGAACCCGCCGATGCCTTGAACCTGGCATCCCGGGTGGTGGTCGTAGAGGAAGGAGCGACCGGGGAAGCCGGAACCGTCCGCGACATCGCTCGGCGGCCGGTCTCCCGTTACGCGGCCACGTTCGTGGGCGTGAACCTCCTGAGAGGGGAGGCCCGCTTCGCGGGCGACCACGCCGAGGTGACGACTGAGATGGGCATCGTTCACGTGGCCGATCCGTCCCCTACGGGGACGGACAAGGACGAGACACTGCCGGTCGATCTGGTGATCCATCCCACAGCCGTGACCCTCAGCATCGACGAGCCCCATTCCTCGGCCCGCAACGTGTTCCGTATGCAGGTTCGGGGCATGACCGCCACCGGGGCGCGCGTCCGGGTCGATCTCGGCCCGCTGACCGCCGAGGTGACTCCCTCCGCGGTGCAGGACCTGGATCTGAAGGAAGGCAACGAGGTCTACGCCGCTATCAAGGCCACCCAGATAGAACTCCTGGCAGACGAACGCCTCGGCTGAGAGGCGGTCAGGCCGAACAACGTTGGCAGGTGCCGAATATCTCCAGGTCGTGCGTGACGTCCGAGAAGCCGTGCTTGCGCGCTGAGCGTTCGGCCCACGTCTCTAGCTCCGCGTTGTCTATCTCGACCGAGTATCCACAGGCGCGGCAAACGAGGTGGTGATGATGATGATCGGTTGCGCATCGCCGATAGATGGCCTCGCCATCTTCTCGTCGCACCACGTCGACGTCGCCGCTCTCGCTGAAGGTCTGTAGCGCCCGGTACACGGTGGCCAAACCTATCGCCGTGCCTTCGGCTCTCAGATGCGCATGTATCTCCTGAGCGCTTCGGAAACCCGAAGCCTCCTCCAGAGCTTCCAGGATCGCGCTGCGCTGACGGGTGTTTCTCACTCGAGCCATAGCAACGCTGCCATCACGGCGACGCCGGCGATCAGGGCAGTAGCTTGCATCAGCGACTTCACCGGTTCCGGTTCCTTGTGAAGTTCGGGGATCAGGTCGGTGCTGGCGATGTAGATGAAGGCCCCAGCCGAGAAGGGGAGCAGGAACCTCTCGAGGTCGGCGGTGGATGCGATGGTGAGGGCGACGACCGCTCCGGCGAGAGCCACCAAGCTGCTGGCTACGTTGAGACGCAGGGCTTTCTTGGGCTCCATGCCACTGTGCAACAGGATGCTGAAGTCGCCGAGTTCCTGTGGGATCTCGTGCAAGGCGACGGCGATGGTGGTCGCCACCCCGAGGGCCGGATCCGCGATGAAGGCACCCGCAACGATGGCTCCATCGAGGAAGTTGTGGAGAGCATCCCCGACGAGGTTGGACGCCGCTATCGGGTGGATCACGTCCTCATGCGGCATGTGGGCGTGGTGCCAGTGCAGAACCTTCTCGAGGATGAAGAAAGCCAGCATCCCGCCCAGGATGGAGAACGAGGCGACGAGATCGAAACCGATATCGGTCTCCGTTATCTCCGGGATCAGGTGGAGGAAGGTGTCGCCCAGCAGCGCTCCGGCGGCGAACGAGACCAGCAGGAGCAGGACCCTCTGCAGGATGTGCCGCTTGAAGAACAAGGTGAGCGCGCCTACGCCAGACAAGCTGCTCACGCCCAGAACGGCGCCGATCGAAGCGATCCAAGTGCCTGCATCCATCCGGGCACCTTACCACTAGATGAGAATGATTATCGCTCTTGGTAGCTCGGCGTCCGCTCTGGGGGCATAGACATCCCTACGGCTTGCCGTCGAGTTCGTCCCGCAGGTCGAAGCGGGCCATCGGGCCGATGTAGGTCTCGGTAGCGGTCGGGTCGCCCATCACCAGGTTGCGGCTGGCTTCGAGGAATTTGGC
>JBKHYB010000224.1:3293-3540 GCA_046565725.1 Actinomycetota bacterium | reverse complement strand
ATCGGCGAAGGCTCGGCTCATGACGACAGCTTCATAGCCTTCAACGAGGTCGCATGGGGCGATCGAGATCTCGAGTTCGCCACGATCGCGGCCTGCGGCCCTCTCCAGGAAACCACCGGCGCGGGCGACCTCCGGACGCGCTGGGGCAGGGCCTTCCAGGGGCTCCACATACTCAACGGGTACGCGACCGTCAGCGGAGACAGTCCGGACGAGGGCCGGATCTATGCCGAGAACCTGGTGGGCACGC
>JBKHYB010000224.1:0-3283 GCA_046565725.1 Actinomycetota bacterium | reverse complement strand
TGGGTCGATGGGGCCGATCAGCTCCGCCTGGCTCAGCAACATGAACGACCGATTCTGGGGCCATGGAGCCATGTCGGCGGACATCCGCGGCTCCGACATCGTTGGGTACTGGGTCCTGCGGTACCCGTCATAGCCGTGTTCTGGGGGCCGGAAGGTTGACGGCCCCCAGCGCGTTAACCTGGATATATGACAGAGGAAACCCAGGCGCAGCCGGTCACCGACGAGGCGCCTACCCAGGAAGAGATCAAGCAGGAGGTCATCGAGGCCCTCCACACGGTCAATGACCCCGAACTGGGCATCGACATCTACAACCTCGGCTTGGTCTATGACGTCGCCATCGATGACGACAACAACGTCAAGGTCGAGTTCACCCTGACCACGATGGGATGTCCGATCGGTCCGATGATCGACGAAGAGATCAAGGCCGCCACCGCCTACATCGAGGGTATCGGCGAGGTCACGACGGAGCTCGTGATGTATCCACCGTGGACGCCCGAGAAGATGTCGCCGCTGGCCCGCTCGGCCCTCGGTTTCGTCTGATCCGTATCCAACGATCTTCCGTCGCCGAGCACGGTTAGCCTCGTTCGATGGTTTCCCTGAACACCCACCTCGACTGTGCCCGTTGCTCGAAGACCTATGGAGCCTCGGAACTCCATAACCGTTGCGATTGCGGGGGCACGCTTCTAGCTCGCTACGACCTCTCGTCCGGCGTCGACCTGGCGAAGGTGCGCGAGCGTCCCGGCGGGATGTGGCGCTACCGCGAACTGCTGCCGATCCAAGGCGAACCGGTCTCGCTCGGAGAGATGCAGACCCCGTTGCTGCACCTACCCCGCATCTCCGAACGTTTCGGCGTCGAGGTTCACCTCAAGGATGACGGGATGCTTCCATCGGCGACCTTCAAAGCGCGCGGCGCCGCCGTGGGGTTGACCCGAGCTGCGGAGTTGGGCGTGAAGTCACTGGTCATGCCGAGCGCCGGTAACGCTGGTGGAGCGTGGTCGCTCTACGCCGCCCGGGCCGGGATCCCGATCACCGTGACCATGGCAGCGACCGCACCTCGCAGCAACCAGGTCGAGGTCGAACTCGCCGGCGCGACCTTGGAACTCGTCGAGGGAACGATCGCCGATGCCGGACGCAAGGCCAAGCAGATCGCCGAAGAGACCGGTGCCTATCTCGTATCTACGTTCAACGAGCCCTTCCGCGTGGAGGGCAAGAAGACCGCGTGGCTGGAGGTGTTCGACGCGCTCGGTCGAGACGGCTCCATGCGACTGCCCGGAACCATCATCACGAGTGTCGGTGGAGGAGTGGCAGCGGTGTCCGCCCTCAAGGCGGCGCAGGAAGTGACCGAGCTCGGGTGGGCCGGCCTCGACGTGCCCGCGATCGTGGGCGTGCAGGCCGCCGATTGTGCCCCGGTGGTGCGAGCCTTCGAATCGGGTGCCGATTCGGCCGAGCCGTGGGAGCAGATATCGACCACCATCGCCGCGGGGCTCAGGGTGCCCGCCCCCTCGGAGGGGGATCTCGTGCTCAGGACGGTGCGAGACACCGGAGGGGCGATGATCGCCGTCACCGACGACGAGATCCGGACCGCGATCGCAGATCTCGCTGCGAGTGAAGGGGTGGCCGTCTGTCCGGAGGGAGCCACCACCCTGGTGGCGTTGCAGCGCTTGGCCGAGAGCGGCACGACCCCGCGCGGCCCGGTGGTGCTCTACAACACCGGCGCTGCAGCCAAGTACCTGACCGCCCTCGGATAGCCCTCGTCCCGAGTGCCGGGCGCGGGGTTGACGGCGGAGCACTCCGGTCCTAATATCGAACATACGTTCGATAGACGATACGGACCGTGCCTCCCACATCTCCCCGGGTCGGGGCGGTAGGGGTTCCCCGGCCCCCCGCTCCTCGGAACGGATCGTCTCTCGGACCGGGCCTTCGGGCCTGCAAGGGGCCTGGACGACCGGTTACCCACACCGCCGGTCGCCGGGCCCCCTTCAGTTGCGAGACGAGAGCGCGAAAAGTCATAGCGAGGAGCACCGGCGGTCCTACGGTGACGAAGAGATACGACGATCCGATCGATGTCATGACTGCCCCATACGGAGAGGCACCGCCGGTCGCGTTCAGATGGAGGGGCAAGGTCTACCGGATCGACGAACCGCTCGAGGCCTGGCGTGAGACCGCCGAGATGTGGGATGCCAAACGGGCTCGGGACCGCGAGTACCACCGGGTGCTGGCTCGTCCCGCATCGGCGGTCAGCGACGGCGAGGTCGACCCCGATGGGTTCCTGAGGAGGGAGCTGGCGGCGGTCTTCGATGTCTATCGGGACCACGTGCGCGGCGGGTGGCGGCTGGCGAGGGTCTGGGACTGATGGATCTACGCGGGAGCGGGCAGCTCCGTGCCCGAGGCTTTGGCGATCAGCTTGCCGTCTTGGCCGGTTACCTCGGCTTCGACGAACAGCACGCGTTTGCCGGCCTTGAGGACCTTTCCGGTGCCGGTGATGGTGGTGCCTGCCGGGGCGGGGCGCATGATCTGGATCTTCATCTCGGCCAGGGCGGGATACGTGTCGCTCTCCATGAACGCGGCGCACGCTCCTCCGAGCACCGCGTCGGCGAACGCGGCGAGCACGCCTCCCTGGAGGTTGCCCTTGGCGTTGCACAGCTCCGGCGGGACCTTCCATCTGAACGTCACGCCGGCCTGCGGATCGTCGGTCGGGACGATCTCGAACCCAAAGGAGTCGTTGGCGGGGACCACTATCTCGCCCGAAGCGATCGCTTCCCATCGGTTACCCATGGCAGGAACGGTATCGCGCCGTGAGCTTCGTTCACCTGCACGTGCACTCGACGTGGTCGTTGCTCGACGGGGCGATCCCGGCCGAGGCCTTGCCTCACATCGCTGCGGCTCTCGGTCAACAGGCCGTTGCGATCACCGATCACGATGCCCTGACCGGAGCGGTGCGCTTCACCAAGGAGTGCCGCGATGCCGGGGTGAAACCGATCTACGGGGCCGAGCTCACCACCGATCGGGGCCACGTGACGGCGATCGCGAGGAATGCCACCGGATACGGCAACCTGTGCCGGCTGATCTCCAAGGCTCATCTCGAGAGCGAGCGCAAACAGCCCCGCCTCGCGTGGAGCGATCTGGTCGAGGGGGCCGAGGGGCTGTTCGTGCTGTCGGGTTGCAGCAGCAGCGAGGTTGCCCGGTTGGCCGCGGCAGGCCACATGAACGAAGCCGTGGAGGTGGCGAAGGCTCACCGCAGGGCGATCGGAGACGGCTACCGCATCGAGGTCTTCGACCATCG
>JBKHYB010000223.1:3355-3583 GCA_046565725.1 Actinomycetota bacterium | reverse complement strand
GGTCTCCGCTCGATAAGCGGTGAAGAGTCCCCTGATCTCTTCGCGGTCGAGGTCGATCCTGTCGCTCATAAGGTCTTCGTCTTGGTCAGCCTGAAGGACGGGACACCATCCACCTGGGTCAGACTGGCATCGTCGACGACCGTGGACAGGATCATCTGCGAGAACTCGGTGAGCTCCGTACGGATCTTCTGACCGGGCGCGAACCGTCCGGTCGCCGAGATCGATAGG
>JBKHYB010000223.1:0-3345 GCA_046565725.1 Actinomycetota bacterium | reverse complement strand
GCGCCGTCACCTACCTCGAAGTCGAGAGCCAGCGAGCCATCTCGGCCCTGGGTCCCGGTCAGATAGGCACACAGCTCGTCGACGCCGATCTTGAGATCTTCGATCTCGTCGATCGTGAATCCGAGCCGTGACGCTAGCCCTGCAGCGATCAACCGCACCACCTGTAGGTAGGCGGGAGACGCGGGGATGCTTATAGAAACCTTGTCCACCGTGGAACGGTCCCCCTCTTAGGAGCTGTCCGATGTCAGACGAAAGATAACGGCTAGCTGGAGGCGGCCTTCTTCGAGGGCGCCGCCTTGCTCGCTCGATCCTTCTTGGCCTGCGCGACCGAAGCCTTGAGGGCCTCCATGAGGTCCACCACCTTGGTCGGCTCCTCTTCCGGCGCCGCCGAGATCGTGATCTCTTGACCCTCGACCTTCTTCTCTACGAGTTTCTCCAGCTCCAGCCGGTACTCATCCTGGAATGCCGCCGGGTCGAAGTCGCTGGACAGCTGCTGCACGAGCTGCCTAGCCATCTTGACCTCTTGATCTCGGACCTCGACCTTCTTGTCGAGTTCCTCGAATTCCGGCTCTCGGATCTCGTCCGGCCAATGCATGGTCTCGAGTACGAAAACGCCGTCCTTCAGCCGGATCGTGGCGAGGTGCTCCTTCTCTCTAAGAGCGACCTTGGCGATGCCGACCTGACCCTCCGCCTCGAGTGCTTCGGCGAGGAGTTTATAGGCCTTCAGCCCGGATGGTTCCGGAGCCACGTAGTAGGTCTTGTTGTAGTAGATCGGATCGATCTGCTCCAGGGGAACGAAGTTAACGACGTCGATCGCTCGGATCGAGTCCACCTCTACCGACTCGAGTTCCTCGGGGGTGAACTGGACGTACTGGTCCTTCGCGAACTCGTACCCTTTGACGATCTCGTCCCAAGAGACCTCCTGGCCACAGATCGCACAGACCCGCTTGTACTGGATCCGGCCCCCGTCCGCCTCGTGGAGCATGTGGAACTTGAGGGACTTCTCGGACACGGCAGAATGGAGCCTGACCGGGATCGTGATCAGCCCGAACGTGATGGAACCCTTCCACAGCGCCCTCATAGACTCGATGGTACCCCTGCTCGCTAAGTTCAGAACTTGCGATTTGGATGCGCTTAGTAGTGGGTAGTAGAAGGAGCAACCACGCTCCGTGGAGAACTTTAGTCGGGAATGTCCCGATTCCGGGGCAGACGAAGGATGGAGGATCACTCATCGTGAGCAGCGACGACTACGCGAAGGAGTTAGGGGAGCGACTTCGCAATATCCGCATCCAGAAGAACATGTCGCTCCAGGACGTCCAGCAGGCCTCGAACGGGAAATGGAAGGCAGCCGTCGTCGGTGCTTACGAGCGGGGCGATCGGAACGTCACCGTGGCCAAGCTTGCCGAGCTTGCCGACTTCTATGGGGTGCCCGTCTCCGAGATCATCCCCGACGACGGTCCCACGGCCCCCGGGCATCTCGAGGGTCGCAAGCGTGTGGTGCTGGACCTAGAGAGCCTCGACAAGGTGCCCAGTGCCGATCGCGATGCGATCTCCCGGTTCGCCTCGGCGATCCAGGTTCAGCGTGGCGACTTCAACGGGCGCGTCCTTACGATCCGCGAAGACGACCTCATGCCCCTGGCCCTCCTCTACCAGACCACCGCCAACGAACTCACCCGCCGCTTGGACGAGTGGGGTTGTTTGGTCGAGCAGGCCTGAACTAAGCCATCACCGCGGTAAGACCGACCGCGACGAGGCTCAGCCAGTAGACGCCGATGAAGGCGTGGTCGAGGGCACCCGGGCGCGAGGGGATGTACACGGCGAGCGTCCAGATCGGCATAACGATGACCCCGAAGAGCACCGCGTAGACCAGCGCCGGCCAGCGCGCCCATGAAGCTCCGGCCGACTCCAGTACCCCGAGGGCGATCAGCATGGTGGCCAGGACGGCCCCCCCTACAGCATCTGCGAGTGGACCCCCCCGGCTGAGCCGGTAGACCCGGTAACCGAAGACCGAAGCGGCGCTGATCGCCAGGGAGATGACCAGAGCGGTAGACGGATCCGATCCATCGTGGGATGCGGCGAGCAGGTAGATGTCCATATCCATGTTCCGCTCACGATAGCCTCACCGACCATGGGTAAGAGATCGGGCGGCCCTTCCGGCCAGGAGAAGCAGGAACTCAGACGTCAGCGGCTCGAGGCGCGGCGCGCCGCGAAGATGGCTGCACTGGAACGCCAGCGTAAGCAACAGCGGCGTGAGCAGTTGGTGCGCTACCTCATCGTCTCGTCCGTCATCGTGTCTTTGGTCTGGGTCATCTTCCTTCGCAACCAGACGCCTTCGGAGATCGATGGGCATCCGATCTCCCAGTTCTCCACTGCAGGTGTCAACGATCACACCACCGACCCGGTTCAATACGAGACGGTGCCTGGGGTGTCGGGTGCTCATTCCCCCGGATCGCTGCCGTGTGGCGTCTACAACGCGGAGGTGCCGGAGCCCAGCCAGGTTCACATGCTCGAGCACGGTGCCGTAGGCATCAACTTCCAGCCCACCCTCGATCCCGAGACGATCGAGCAGATCGAAGACGTCGTGAGGGACGCGGGGGAGAACGTGTTCTCCGCCCCGTACGAGGGATTGCCGCAGCCGATCTCGGTGACCTCCTGGAGCCGCATGATGAAGCTCGACGAGTTCGATCGGGCCGCGGTCGAGGAGTACATCGACATCTTCGCCGGCAAGGGTCCGGAGTCCGGACAGACCTGCCCGAACGAGGAAGACAGTCCCTTCGAGATCGCTCCGTCACCTTCGGCGGTGCCCTCCCCATCACCCACTGAAGAGGCGGGCGGCAAGAAGAACTCCAAGGACTGATCGCCACGGCACGGCTCGTCCGGACCTGGCTGATCGTTGCAGTATCGATAGCGGCCCTCGGCTCGCCGGCGAGTGCGGCCGAAGCGGCCACGGTGGTTTCGGGCCTGGAATTCCCGGCCGGGATCGCGTTCTTGCCGGACGGCCGCATGCTCGTCACCGAGCGCCCGGGGCGCCTGCGCGTGGTGAACGACGGCAGGCTCCAGCGGGAGCCGCTGGCTACGTTCGAGACCACGTTGGCCGGCGAGACCGGTGCTCTGGGGATCGCGGTGCCTCCGGATCTCGATGCCGACGATGGGGTCTACGTCTTCGTGACCGAGCCCGACGGGGCGACCAACTCGATCTGGAGGGTCGGCCTCGAAGATGGCTCCACCGAACGGGTGATCGAAGGCATCCCCGCCGCTTCGTTCCACAACGGGGGCGGTCTAGCTTTCGGTCACGACGGCCTGCTCTACGTGAGTAACGGAGAGCAGGGCGACGAGGAGCGGGCG
>JBKHYB010000222.1:0-3592 GCA_046565725.1 Actinomycetota bacterium | reverse complement strand
GCAACGGTCGATGATCTGAAGGCGGCTCAGGATGACCTCGTCAGAGCGATAGTCGCCGAACAGGAAGCTGCCGGCATCGATGTGATCACGGACGGGCATGCCCGCTGGGAGGACATCGTCACTCCATTCGCGCGCACCTGGGCCGGCTTCGAGATCGGTGGCCTGCTCCGCTGGTTCGACAACAACACGTACTACCGTCGCCCGGTCTGCAACGGCAAGATCGAGTGGCGCGGCCCGTCGTCGGTCGAAGCGTTCCGCTTCGCCGCCTCGGCCGCTGAGACCGCGACCGTCAAGCAGGTCATCCCCGGCCCGGTGAGCTTCGCTCACCTTTCCGTCGACGAGCACTACTACGATCACGAGGCGTTCGTCCTCGACATAGCGTCCGTGCTCGCCCAGGAAGCCGCGGAGCTTGAAGCAGCCGGTGCCACGATCATCCAGATCGACGAACCCGCATTGCTCAACGCTCCCGAGGATCTGGAGCTCGCCAAACGAGCCATCGGTCTCATCATTTCGGAGTTGAAGTCGGTCGAGACCGTCCTCGGAACCTATTTCGGAGACGCGAAGCGGCTGGGAGCGGAGATATTCGATCTGCCGGTCGATGGCTTCGCCTTCGATCTGATCTCGGGACCGGAGAACCTCGAGATCATCAAGCAGGCCCCCTCGGACAAGAAGATCCAGGCCGGCATCCTCGATGCACGTAACACGATGCTCGAGACCGAAGACCAACTGAGGTCACGGATCGAGGAACTGTCGAGCATCGTCGGGGCCGAGCGCCTGTCGGTGTCTCCGTCCGCCGGGTTGGAGTACCTGCCGCGCGAGAAGGCTCGAGCCAAGCTGCAGCGATTAGGTGCCGTCGTCAAGGAAGTGGGGGCATAGACAATGAGCAACGTTGATCTGTCGGGGCCGGGCCTGTGGACCACCTCGGTGGGCAGTCTGCCTAAGCCCGATTACATCCTCAAGGCACGTACACAGTTCGCTCGTGGCGAGATAGGCCGCGACGAGCTCACGGAGTTGGAGCGCAAGGCCACGAAGGAATGGGTCGAGTTCCAGAACTCGATCGACACGGATCTCGTCGTGGACGGGGAGCAGTACCGCGGCGACATGGTCGCTTACTTCGCCGAGGAGCTTCCCGGCCTCGAGATCGGAGGCCTCGTCCGCTCCTACGGGAACCGCTACTACCGGAAGCCGATAGCTACGGGACCCGTCGGCCGCGACAAGCCGATCACCGTCGAATGGTGGGAGTACGCGCAGTCGCTGACCGAGAAGCCGGTCAAAGGCATGCTCACCGGGCCTTACACGATCTGCGACTGGTCCTTCAACGAGCACTACGCGACGCGTCGTGACTTCGTGCTCGATCTAGCGAAGGTGATCCGGGATGAAGCTTTGGATCTCGAGAGGGCCGGAGCGAAGTACATCCAGATAGACGAGCCGGCGGCGTCCACGCGCATGGACGAACTCGACCTGGTGATCGAGGCCATGGCGATCGTCACGGAGCCTCTGTCGGTCCACACCATCACCCACATCTGTTACGGCGACTTCCATAACGCCTATCCCAAGATGCTCGAGATCCCGGTCGACCAGATCGACCTCGAGTTCGCCAACTCCGACTACTCGTTGCTGGACGAGTTCTCGGACGATCCCTTCACCAAGTACGTCGGCTTCGGCATCTCGGACGTCCACTCGCACCGGCTCGAGACCGTCGAAGAGATGGCGGATGGGATCCGCCGCGGCCTCAAGTTCATCCCGCCGGAGCGGATGTTCGTAGACCCGGATTGCGGTCTCAAGACCCGCACGGTTGAAGAGGCCAAGGAGAAGCTCACGAACATCAAGCAGGCGGTCGACATGGTTCGCCAGGAGCTGTAGACGCCAACGTTCCGCAAGGGCCCTCCCGTCCGGGGGGCCCTTGTCGCGTCGTGCCTCGTTCTGCCGGGGGTAGCATCGGGTCCGTCAGCCAGGGGAGCCCTTCGGGGCTGAGAGGCTGCCGTTGCCGGCAGCGACCCTAGAACCTGAACAGGTTAGTACCTGCGGAGGGAGGCACCATGAGTGAGGTCCTGCTGGAGCGCGACACCGCGGAATGGGGTATCGAACCCGTTCCAGCCGAACACCGCCGACTCACTGGAACCGATCTAGCCGTGCTCTGGGGGGATCTCGGCATCGGCGTCCTCGTCCTGGTGGTCGGGGCCCTGCTGGTTCCCGGCCTCGGCTTCGCCTCGGCCATGCTGGCCGTGGTCATCGGTTCCGTGATCGGGGTGGCACTCCTCGCGCTGGGCTCCGCCGCGGGTGCTCACCATGGGGTGCCGACGATGGTCCTGTTCCGGCCCGCTCTCGGCGTGCGAGGTTCTTGGTTCCCCACCATCTTGAACGTCGTGCAGTTGGTGGGTTGGACCGCGGTCGAGCTGTGGGCCATGAGTTACATCGCCGACATCGTCTCGACGGAGGCGTTCGGGTTCTCGGCTCGCTGGCTCTGGCTGGGTCTCGCTGCGATCGTCTGTACGGGGCTCGCTCTGTGGGGGCCGGTCGGAGTGACCCGTGTATGGATGGAACGTTTCGGAGCTTGGGTGGTCGTGGGGATCTCGCTGGTGGTCACGATCCTGCTGCTGACCGTCGACGGGATCGGCGACGCGCTGTCCGCTCCCGGGGTCGGCGGGTGGCCGACCTTTGGGGTCGCGATAGACCTCGTGATAGCGATGCCGATCTCGTGGCTCCCGCTGGTCGCCGACTACAGCCGTTTCGCGATCGGACGTAAGCAGGCATTCGTGGGCACGTTCGTCGGTTACCTGATCGCGAACATCTGGCTCTATGCCCTCGGGCGATGCTGGTACTAGGCGCCGACGCTATCCCGACCCCCGGCGGGATCGCGGTGGGCATCCTGGCACTGGCGGGTGGGTCGATCGCAGGGTTCCTGTTCCTCGCCGGTCTCCTGGTGGTGGAGACGGATGAGGCGTTCGCCGACATCTACTCGGGGGCCGTCAGTCTCCGGAACATCTTCCCGAAGGCTTCTCAGAAGGTCCTGATCGTCGCGATCGGGGTCCTGGGTACTGCCCTCGCTGCGGTCTTCACGATGGAGCTATACGAATCGTTCCTCCTATGGGTCGGGTCCGTCTTCATCCCGCTCTTCGGGATCCTCGGAGCGCACCACCTCATCACCCGAGGGAGGCGTATCGAGCCGGGCGACCTCACCGAGGGTCCCGGGCCGCATTGGTACCGAGGCGGGGTTAACGCGTGGGCCGCGGTCCCGTGGGCCGCCGGCTTCGCCGTCTATCACTGGATAAGCCCCAGCGCCTTGGACTGGTGGTACCGGTTCGTCACCGGCATCGTCGGCACCCCGCTTTCGGAGCGATTCTCTTGGCTGGGCGGGTTGATCCCCGCTCTCGTCGTCGCCTTCGGGCTCACCCTGGCTCTGGGGCGACGGATATCATCCGAGCCGAAGATGCAAGAGAAAGGCACCCCGTGAAGATCCAAGCCACCTGTGACACCTGCAAGCGCACTTTCCTGCTCGGTCAGATAGGTCCTGATTCGGATGCCCCCGGACGTTGTCCGTTCTGTGGAGCTCGTTTCGCGCGTCATTACAATGCCCAACTGGTTGAGGCCG
>JBKHYB010000221.1:0-3597 GCA_046565725.1 Actinomycetota bacterium | reverse complement strand
TCACCTGCTCGAGGGGCATCCCGCCGCCGGCGGGGAGCGACTCGTCCAGCGCGCGCCCCTCGAGCAGCTCGTAGACGATGAACGCCTGCCGCCCCTGTGCCACCTCTCGGCGGATGAGGTCGTAGGCCCACTCGCGCTGCTCCTCCCCCACCACCACACGGGTTTCGATCGGCTGCCGCCCCTTGGGAAGCTCGTCCAAGACCGACACGTCGAGGTCCCCGTAGATCGTCACCGCCAGGGTTCTCGGTATCGGGGTTGCGGTCATCACGAGGATGTCGGGTTCACCCAGAGCCCCCTTCTCCCGGAGGGCCCGCCGCTGATGAACCCCGAACCGGTGCTGTTCGTCGACCACCGCAACGGAGAGGCGAGCGAAATCCACGGATTCCTGGATCAAGGCGTGGGTGCCTATCAGCAGGTCTACCTCGCCTGCCGCTACCTCGGCCAGGATCTCCCGCCGGGACGCCGCGGGGGTCGAGCCGGTCAGGAGTCGGACCACCGGTCGTCGCGACACGGCTGCGAACAGGTTGCGCGCCTCCGATTCGCCGAACGCCCGGTCGAGCAGCTCGGTGACCGTCAGGTGGTGCTGCTCTGCCAGGACTTCCGTCGGTGCCATGAACGCCGCCTGATTGCCGTTGCCGATCGCGTTGAGGCAGGCGTAGAGGGCAACGACCGTCTTGCCGGAACCGACCTCGCCTTCGACTAGACGGTGCATGGGATACGGCTTCGACATGTCGGCGGCTACCTCGTCGCAGGCCTGTCGCTGAGCCCCGGTCGGCTCGAACGGAAGTTCCGCAAGGAAACTCTCGGCGAGGGAATCGGCGGTCGGTTGTGCATGAACGATCCCCTGGACCGTGCGCTCCAGTTTCCGCTTCCGGTACACGAGGCCCAACTGCAGTCCGAACACCTCGTCGAAGACGATCCTCGCCCTCGCCTTGAGCACGTCCTCGCGCGTCTCGGGGAAGTGGATCAACCTGATCGCGGCATCGCGCGTCATCAGGTCCAACTCATGTCGCAGGTTGTCAGGGACGGGATCGAGGATCTGTTCTATCCCCAGCAAGGTCTTGAACATCACCCGCCTGAGTTGGTCCGTACCGAGGTCGGCGGTTGCGGGATAGATCGGGATTATGCGACCGACGTTGAAGGGTTCGGATGCTGCCCGCACCTTCTCGAACCTCGGGGCCGTCATCTGTAGCCGCCCCCTGAAACTCGAGAGCTTCCCGTAGAAGAAGGCCTCGGTACCGACGGGCAGCTGGCGCGGGATCCACCTCTGGTTGAACCACGTGACCTCGATCGTTCCCGAGTCGTCGGAGATGGCACCCTTTATCAAGGTGCGTTCCTTGGCCCTCTTACCGGGTTGCGGGCGACCCTTCGGGCGGATGGCCACCGGACGGTCCATCCTGGACACCACGGCGAGGACGGTCACCTCGCCCTCGTACCCCTGTTGGACCAGGTCCCGGAGTTGGGAGATCTGCCTGACCTGGGTGCGATCGACGTGCTTCCTCGGATAGTGCTGGAGCAAGGCCTGCACGCTGTCGAGGCCAAGGACGCGGAAGGGTTCCCCCTTGTCTCCTTGCGCAGCCTTCAAGGGGACGCAGCGACGCTCGGGGGCGTAAAGCTCGAGGCCCTTCGGCAGGGCCCGTACGGTGTCGGACATCACCTCCACCCTAGCGGCGAGCCACGACGGCTTGGTGGCTTTCCCCGGAGGCGGCCGGTGGGCTGGTATCCTGTCCGCCGTATGGCATCCGTCTGTGACATCTGTGGAAAAACTCCCGGTTTCGGGAACAACATCTCGCACTCGCACCGTCGCTCGCGCCGGCGCTGGAACCCGAACATCCAGCGTACGCGGGTGGTCATCAACGGCGCGCCCAAGCGCGTGAACGTCTGCACGAAGTGCCTGAAGGCCAACAAGGTCACTAAGGCCGGCTAAGACCTCAGGAGGCCCCGACGGGTCCTCCGTCCGTTACCCGCCTGCACTATCGGGGTAACGCTGGGGTGTGCCGCAGATCCAAAGGTTGATAGCGAGGCTGAAACTTGCCGTGGAACGCGCGCGGGCGCGATACGGCACGCTCGACGTCGCCGTTCAGACCTTCAAGAACTTCTCTCTGGTGGATGGGGGGACGTACACCGCCGCCCTCACCTACTACTTCTTCTTCTCTCTCTTCCCGCTGCTCCTCTTCGCGGCCTCGATCCTCGGGTTCCTCACGCTCGGCAACGACGAGCTGCGTCGGGACATCATCCAAGCCGGGGTCGACAGCGTGCCCCTGATACGGGACCTGATCTCGCCGGCAGGGCTGGCGTTCCTCGAAGAGAGGCGAGGGTCCTTGGCCCTAACCGCGACGATCATGACGCTCTACTCAGGGACCGGGGCGATCGTCGCGCTACAGCATTCCCTCAACAAGATCCACAACATCGACGAGGAAGGGACGTGGCTCTCGAAGCGGGTGGCATCTGTTCGCTGGCTCTTGATCCTGGGGATAGCGGCCGTATCATCCGTCGCCTTGGGAGGACTGACCGGCTTGGCCGATGGAGCCCTCGGGACCGCCGGAGCGGTGATCGTGGGTCATCTACTCGGGCTCCTCACCGGGATCGCCCTCTTCGCCATGACCTTCAAACTGTTGCCGAGGACGACGCTCTCGTGGCGGCAGGTGCTTCCCGGAGCGGCCGTTGCGGCTCTCGCCTTCGAAGTTCTGAAAGTGATCGGGGCGTGGTACCTACAGAGAGGGGCGGCCGGACGCGAAGCTGCCTTCGGGGTCTTCGCCTGGGCCGCAGGACTGCTGGTCGCGTCATACCTGGTCGCACAGGTGACACTGTTGTCTGCATCGCTCAACGACGTACTTGCCGAACGACGCCTCACCCGGCAATCTTCGGGTGCGAACGATAAGGAGGGCCGAGATGGCTGAACGGGTACGCACCGAAGACATCTATAGAACCAACGGGACTGGAAGCGAGAAGAGCGCCGGCCAACTCGTCAAGGAAGTCACGGAAGATCTCTCGACGCTGGTTCGCAAAGAGATCGAATTGGCCAAGCAAGAACTCGGTGCCTCGATCGCGGAGAAGCTCAAGGGGGCCGCGATCCTCGTCGTGATCGCCGTGATCGGCTTCTTCATGCTGATCTTCCTGCTCTTGGCCATCAGGGATGCGTTCACGGAGATCTGGGCTCCGTGGATATCCGACCTGGCGACGGTCGGCGTGCTGGCGATCGTCTCTGCCGGAGCGGCCCTCGTCGCCAAGAAGAAGCTGTCAACGCCTCTCTCGACGGAGCTCACCAAGAAGTCGGTCAAGGAAGACGTCGAATTGATGAAGTCACTGGGCAAGCGGTAGCCGGATATCCTGGAGACAACCATGGGAAACAACGCGAGAGAAACCGCCTCCGAGATCGAGCAGACCCGCGACGACCTTGCTCGCAAGGTTGACATGCTGATGGAACAGGCCAAGGTCGAAGCCGTCGAGGTGAGCAAGAAGCTGATGATCGCGGGTATAGCGCTCGCCGGCCTTCTGATCGTCGGAACGATCGCCAAGAGGCGCGTCAACAACTAAGTGACCGGCGAAAACGATCTCTCGGGGCCGGCGTCATCCCAAGGCCCCTATCGACTTACG
>JBKHYB010000220.1:0-3601 GCA_046565725.1 Actinomycetota bacterium | reverse complement strand
TTGTCTGATAGCGGTCCCCATCATCCGAGCGGGCGCCACGCTGTTGCACGAAGATGCCGACTTCGAAGTGATCGCGGAGAACTCGGAACTCCAGACACAGAGGGCCTGAGCCCGGCTCGGTCTCACAAGATTCATGTAGTGGCATCCTCGGGGTAGGGAATCAGACGACGGACGACGGGAGGAGAGACATGGAGTACACGCATCTCGGTCGTTCGGGCCTTGAGGTGTCCAGGCTCTGCCTAGGCACCATGAACTTCGGACCCGAGACCTCCGAGGAGGATTCTCACTCGATCATGGACCACGCCCACGAGGTGGGCATCAACTTCTTCGACACGGCCAACGTGTACGGATGGAAGAAGGGCGAAGGCATCACCGAGCAGATCATCGGCCGTTGGTTCGCGAAGGGTGGCGGCCGACGAGAGCGGACCGTGATCGCCACCAAGCTTTACGGATCGATGAGCGACTGGCCCAACGACACCTTCTTATCTGCGCGCAACATCCGCCTTGCCTGCGATGCATCGCTGAAGCGCCTACAGACCGACTACATCGATCTCTACCAGATGCATCACATCGATCTGAATACGCCCTTCGAGGAGATATTCGAGGCGATGGAGGTCCTGAGGGCTCAGGGCAAGATCCTCTACGTGGGCTCGAGCAACTTCGCCGGATGGCAGATCGCCAAAGCGTGTGAGGTCGCCAAGCAGCGCCACTTCCTAGGACTCGTGTCCGAGCAGTCGATCTACAACCTCGCCACGCGTGAGATCGAGCTCGAGGTCTTACCGGCCTGCCGTGAGTACGGCGTAGGCGTGATCCCGTGGAGCCCCTTGCACGGAGGGGTGCTGGGCGGCATGGCGCGTAAAGAAAGGGAGGGCAGCCGGCGCTACAAGGGTCGTGCCAAGGATCTGCTCGAAGACAAGCGCGAGCAGATCGAAGCGTACGAGGACTACTGTGACGAGATCGGTCGGCAGCCGGGCACCGTCGCTCTGGCGTGGCTGGTGGCCCAACCGGGCGTGACGGCTCCCATCATCGGCCCCCGCACGATGCAGCAACTCGACGACGCGCTCGAAGCGCTCGACGTGGAACTGAGCGACAAGGATCTGGCGCGCCTAGACGAGATCTGGCCGGGTTACAAGACGGCCCCCGAGCACTACGCCTGGTAGGCCCGGGAGCCGTCTCGAACTCAGAAGCTTCCGCTGAGGACGCGTAGCAGCATCGTCTGTCCGGCAGAGCTGATCGCGTAGGGATTGATGCCGAACCAGTGCGGGTAGTCCTCGGTCGGCTTGGGCAACAGAGCACCGAAGATCACGATGCGTCCCTTGCCGACCTCGAGGATGCCGATCTCGGTCTTGTCCTGGTCGGCATCCCTCTTGCCCACGGCGTCGATCGTGTTGCCTTCATCGACAGACTTGCGATCGGCCGGGGGATCCGCAGTGCCGACGGTCTCGCCGCCGGCGGCCTCCCAGGCATCTCGATCGACGGTCCAGATCGTCGAGCTGTTCTTCGTCGGCGAGTTGTCGCCGGCATCTTCGTTGTTCGTTCCGGAATCCCAGTAGGAGTCGCGTTCCATCAATAACGGATAGCCGATCGGCGTCGGGGCATAGGTCTGCCACGCGGTAGCGAGGAGCCCCTTCGTCAGTGGATGACTGCGGTCAAGGTCCGAGTACCCGACGTAAGCGAAGTCCTTGTGGACGGCCTTCGGGGCGATGTCCGTCAGCGAGGGGAGCATCCTGAGGGCCGAGTCGGTAAGGATCAGATCGCCCCCACCCTTCACGAATGCGCCCAGAGCCGAAACATCGGAAACCTCGGCATCGGACACCACGAACCTATCGAGCCGCTTCAGCTCGGAGCCGAGCGATCCCTCGCTCACCTCGGTTAGCGGCTGATCGGTGATCAGCCTCAGATCGCGGAAGTAGTCGGTGTTCGACACGTCGTAAGGCACCTGCCGGAGCCGTCCGGCGATCGGGTTGCTCAGGCTGGGCACGGGACTCGGGTTGCCGTCCCGATCGGTGACGCGCTCATCGTGTTCGAAGAACCCGACCTTCCCTTCGATCTTGTATTTCGTCACGGGAACCTTGTTCCAAGCAGCCGCGGTTACAACTCCGGTCTCCAGCACGTTGCGCACGTTGTTGGCGTAGAGCTGTTGGTCGGCGGGCACCCACGGCGATGACGGACGACAGTTGATCTCGTAGGACAGCGAGACGGCGTCCAACCCGGAGTCGCTGGCGAAGAATCCGCCCCAGCTTCCCGCCACCGTGTACCCGAGCGAATCGACGATGTGGGTCACGAAACCCCAGCGCGCCCACCCCTGCAGTCTCCAGAAGTCGTTATCGGTGGTCCCCACATCCCGGTTGTCGGGAGCGAGGTCGCGGACCGCGTGCAGGATCGTGTCCAAGGCAAGGTCGGCGGGTCCGAAAGCGGGGACCGTCTCCTCCATGTTCTGTTTCACCCGCGTACCGAGATCGACCATCCGCTCGAGCTTCTCAGGATCACTGCCCTCGTCATGCAGCAAGACGAAGCCGAACGGCAGAGGACCGTGCATGTCCATCCCGACCGCGAACGGACGCCCTTTCAGTTCCTTCTCGCGGACCTGCCTGAGATAGTGGGTCATGGCGATGCCCTCGGGCTGCGTATAGGTGGTGTAGCCGCGCAGGTACAGGGTCGAGTCTTGCGGGAAGACCCAACCGTCGCTGTAGGCGAGCCGGTTCGAGTTGATCCCTCCGCCGTTGTACTGGCTGTGGGTCGACCCGTAACCGTCGCCTATCAACCATCCATCCGGTGAGGGCGAGATGAAGAAGATCTTCGTTCGCTTGAGGATCTCGCCCGCGGTGAGCTCGAAGGTCTCGCCGCTAGTACCGGTTGCGTTGTCGAAGGTCTGCTCGGGGTTCTCGGTGGCAGCGATCACGAGGTCCTCGACGAAGCGCGCTCCACCCTCGCGGCCGCACGGCTCCCCGGAGTGCCCGGCGGTCAACACGACGTATTCCTTGTCTTTGTCCGGCACCTTGCGGTCGGTGAGGATCACGACGTGAAGGGGGAGTCCGTCACCGGTGTCGCGGCTATCCCAAGCCGGGAAGCCGTCCGCGCCGACGCTCACCGCGGTGGGCTCCTTCAGCTCCTTGTCCACGGTCGTGAGGTCGACGTACCGGGGGTAGAGCTTCTCGAGCAGTTGGAACCCCCATTCGAACTCGCCCTTGCCACCCTCCCCGTACTGGATGTAGTTGCTGGAAACGGCGGGCTCGAGGAAGGTCCGCCCGTAGGTATCCCGCTCCTCTTTGGTCTTGGCCACCGGCGTGGCCACGGCCGGTACGGCGAGAGCGACCACGAGAGCAACTGCTAGCGATGAGACGAACCACGAGCGGCAACGGGACATGGGCAACCACCTCTCTGTTCGGTAATTGCGGTGTGATTCACCCCATCTGTCCGATTTCCTGTAGCCAACCCCAGGGATATCGGTCCCACTAGGGTCATACTATTGGTAGTATCCAAGTATGAAAGTGAGCATCAGCTTGCCCGAGGAAGACGTCGCGTTCCTCGATGCCTATGCCGAGACCCAGGGGATACCTTCTCGTTCCGCGGCCATCCACCGCGCCGTGCGGCTGTTACG
>JBKHYB010000219.1:0-3620 GCA_046565725.1 Actinomycetota bacterium | reverse complement strand
TCCAGGGTCCACCTTGCTCCACTCTTCCAAGCGGGCCTCACCACACACCGGGGACGACTGCGGACGATCCCCGCCCGCATCCCCCGGGGCCAGGTCGATCACATCCTCGTGGGAGGGGGCCTCCGGATCGCCTCCGCCCAGAGCCTGCGGACGCATGCCTCGGACCACCGACCGCTGGTCGCCGAGGTTGTACCGGTTCCCTAGCCGTATCTCTGTTGTTATTGTTAAATACTGTTGCTGGTGTGGTTTTCGCGCTCCCTGCCTGCGGGGAAAGCCGGAGAGCCCGGGGAGGCTCGTGTGACGATTCGAACCATGGTTCGGGCCATAGCCCTTCTCGCGGTCGCGCTCGCCCTCGTCTCCTGTGGAGACCGGGGTTCCGATGCTTCCGCCGAGGACCTCGCCGAGGCTCGCCGACAAGCGCAGGAGGCCCTCGATCTGGTGGCCGAACTGCGCGGAGACCTCGACGATCTGAGCGCCGAGGTCCTTGATGCCCGTTCGGACGGAGAACGTCTGGATTCCCGTTTCGAGCGTGCGACGAGCCGGCTCGAGGAGGCGTTGGCCACCATCAAGGAGTCGGTCAAGACGGCCAAGGGGACCGCGGACGACGCGTCCAGCTCGGCGAGTGCAGCGGCCGCCCAGATCGCCGAAGCGGTGCGGAGGCTCTCGGTCCTCGAGGACAGGTTCGATTACCACCTGAAGCGCTACCACGGAGGCGGTTGATGAGGCTGTTGCGGGATCGGGTCGGAGAAACGCTCTCCGACCGCTATCGGATAGTCGCCCGCATCGCGGGAGGCGGGATGGGGGAGGTCTACCGCGGGCACGATCTGCTCCTCGACCGCAAGGTCGCGGTCAAGGTGCTCATGCCGAGCCTCGCCTCCGATCCGGATCTGGTCCAACGGTTCAAGGCCGAGGCACGTGCCGCCGCGAAGCTGAATCACCCCAACGTCGTCGGCGTTCACGACTGGGGGAGCGACGACGACCGCACCTACTTCATGGTGATGGAGTACGTGGCAGGCACCGATCTGCGAGACATCATCGTCGGTCGCGGTCCGATGGATCCCCCCGATGCGTGTGATGTCGTCGCCGACGTCTGCGAAGCGCTGCAGGCCGCGCACGCGGTCGGTCTCGTGCACCGTGACGTCAAACCCGAGAACGTCTTGATAGCGCGTGACGGCACCGTCAAGGTGGCCGATTTCGGTATCGCGGCCCTCGCGGACTCGGACCGCACGATCCCCGGTGCAGGCATCCTCGGGACGCTTCGGTACATCGCACCGGAACAGGCGCGCGGCGGCAATGCCACCGCCGCTTCGGATATCTGGTCGGCAGGCGCCCTCCTGTACGAGCTTCTGACCGGAGCTCCGCCCCATGGGGGCTCGGGAGCGGAACTCCTTCGCCGCCGTGCGGAGGAACCGATAGCGCCGCCGTCGGCTCTCGAGCCGGCCGTTCCGGCGCAGTTGGACGACATCGTCCTTCGTGCCTGCGCGATCTACCCGGCCGAACGTTTCCTCGATGCGGGGGCGATGGCCGCGGCGCTTAGAGATGCGAGGTCGGTTTGGGGACAGCGCTCCCGCCAGTCGATCGGGGAATTCTTCCGCGACCTCACTCACGAGGTGAGACACGATGACATGGTCCCGACGAACCACGTGCCTCGGATGGCGCGTAGACGTGAACGCAGGGCCAGAACACGCCGCGTTGGTATCGCCGCACTCGTGGCCGTCGCGCTCCTCTTCGGAGGATGGAAGGCGACCGCAGCGATCTTCGGACCGAAGGAGGTGGATGTTCCCAACCTCGTCGGTCTGAGCGAGGACGCCGCCGCCGAACGGGCCGAGGAAGCGGGATTCGAGATCGCGATCGTCGACGAGAAGCGGCACGAAACGTTGGAGGAAGGCCGCATCATCTCGCAGAGCCCCCCCGATGGTCTGTTGCTGGAAGGGAAGACGATCCGGCTCGTGATCTCGCTGGGGCCTCCGCTCGTCAAGGTGCCCAGTCTCGCCGGCACGCCCGAACAAGAGGCGATCGAGAAACTGGAAAGCCTCGGGTTGGTGGTAGGCGAGACCACCGAGGAGCACTCGGTCGACTTCGAAGCTGGAACGGTCATCTCCGTCGTGACGTCGGGCAAGAGGTTGGAGCAGGGAAGCACGGTGGACCTGGTCGTCAGCAAAGGCCCCCAGAACCTGGCCGTCCCTCAGGTCGTCGAGATGACGGCTGCCGAAGCTAAGAAGGAACTGACGGAAGCCGGGTTCAAGGTCGAGTTCATCGACGTCTACTCGGATGACATCGAAGAGGGCTTGGTCGTGTCCACCGACCCGGCGGGCGGCCTCCAGGCTCCCGAGGGCAGCACGGTCACCGTAAGCGTGTCGATCGGACCTGAGTTCGAGATGATCACGATGCCGGACGTTCGCAACATGCACGTCGACGACGCACGCAAGAAGCTCGAAGGCATGGGGCTCAAGGTGATCGTGGAGCAGTCTTGCCCGGGTTCGACCGTGGTCGACACGAATCCGCTTCCCGGCACCAAGATCCGCGAGAACGGGACGGTCGCGCTCTTCGTCTGCTGATCGCGCTTACTGCAGGTAGCGCACGTGTCCGCGAACGACGGCCGCGTTCAGCGAGGAGAAGTGCAGCGTGGCGAGGCCGACGTCGTTGAACATCAACGTGCACGGCCCCACGTCTACCGGGGTCCCGCCTCGCGCTTCGGCCGCGACACCTTCTGAGCAGTTGGACAGGTGGTGCTGAGCACCGAATAGGTGACCGATCTCGTGAGCGGCGACCTTCTCGGAGAACGATCCGAACATCTCCAGTCCGGCGATCGCTACGGAGACCCGGGTCGCGACCTCACCGATAGCGAAGGCGCGATCTGCGTAGCGAACGCCTCCGATGCAATCGGCATAGCCCGCTATCCCGTAGGACCGTTCATCCTCGCCCGGTATGCCGTCACCGTCGTCGTCGGTGAACGTGAAGAGGTCCTTGGCGGTCATCACGTAGACGACATCCGAACCGGACGGCCGAGCTCCCTGCAGGGCGGTCTTGGCATCGGCGATCGCTCCACGCACATCCATCGCAGGTTTCGTTCCGCCCGAAGTGGCTCGGTCCCCGTCGGCGGCCAGCGAGATCGGCCTGTACGTCGTTACGAGCCTCATCCCCAAGGGCGTATAGGACGAGGCTGCCCCCCTCATGGTGGCTTCGGCATCCCGGAGTGGAACCCCATCCAGCAGGACGGTGACGTCGATGCGAACCGGCCGGCGATCGCTGGCCGGTGGTTCGATGGCCGCCGGGGTCACCTGGGTGCAATCCTCGGCCCCCCGGTCGAAGCGCATCCGGGTGGGTGCGGACCCGGCCCCCGCGGGCGCGGCCAGACCGGCGACGAGGATCGCCGCGACGGTCAACAGGCGCAGCGCTGCCATGGGGCCTCCGGTTGGTCGGTTCGCTTGGTTCCAGGTTCGCCGTGGCCCGACCTATCCCTGTCCGAGCACGCCCCAGGCGGTCAGCGTCTCGACGAAGCGCGGGGTGCAGTCCAGCGAAGACACCTCGTCGAGGGGTACCCAGCGGGCCTCGTCCACGTCGTCGGCCGCTCTCGGTTCGACCTCATCCGAAGCGTTGCAGAGGTAGTCGAGGATCAC
>JBKHYB010000218.1:0-3628 GCA_046565725.1 Actinomycetota bacterium | reverse complement strand
CACGTCGGTCCGCTGCCGCCGATGCCGGCGCACCGCGAGCTGGCGCAGGCCTGGGGGGGCGAGCTGCCGCGCGACTGCGTGCTCCTGCCGGTGCGCCTCAAGGATCGTCTGGTGGCGGTCATCTACGCGCTCCGCGGTGGCGAAGGCAAGCGGATGGCGCCCGTATCGACGGCGGTGATGGCTTTGAGCACCACGGCACTCATCTACATCCCTGGGGCCCTTGTCGGCTTGGGGTTGCTGCGCTGGGGGCCCTTCTCCCGGCTCGATCTGCAGTTCCCGGGTCAGTTCTCCGATCTGCTCGACGTCGTCTATGGGGGCATCCTCGATCGCATCGGATCGTGGCCGGCAGGCCTCCTCTTCCTGATCGGCTTAGGCATCCTCCTGATCGCGTTCAAGCTGATCGACACCGTCGTGCCCGAGTTGACCGACGAACAGATCGAGTCCTCCCGCTTGTCGTGGCTGGGCAAGAAATGGCCGATGTTCGCGCTGGGATGCCTCGTCGCCCTCATCGCCATGTCGGTGTCGGTGGCGCTGACCGTGCTCGTGCCGCTGGTCGCCAAGGGCTACGTCAAGAGAGAGAACATCCTTCCGTACATCATCGGAGCGAACATCACCACCCTGGGTGACACGCTCCTCGCAGCGTTCCTGCTGGACTCCCCCTCGGCGGTCCGCATCGTGCTCGCCGGCATCCTCGGAACCACGATCATCAGCCTCTTCCTGCTGGCCTTCTTCTATCCTCAGATCCGGACCGGTATCTGGAAGTTCCAGCGCACGATCGTGAAGGGAGGCTCCAAGGTGCGGCTCGCTGCGTTCACCGTGGCCCTGTTCCTGGTTCCGATCGCGATCATCGGGGTATCCGGAGCCGCAGGATGAGCAAACAGGAGCAGGTCACCCTCAAGATCCCCCGGCCGCTGTACGACCAGCTGAAGCAGGTGATATCCGGCTCTGGGTTCCACTCCGTCACGGAGTTCGCCGTGTACGTCCTTCGGGATCTCGTGTCCCACCACGGCACTTCGGGCAAGGGACCGGTCGCGCCCGGAGACGTGGCCGCCGCCGACGTCGAGGTCGACCCCTTGAGTCCGGAAGAGATCGAAGCGATCCGCAAACGGCTCAGCTCTCTGGGCTACCTGTAGGCCTACAAGCCCCCATCGGCTGCCAGATTCTGGACATACCTCCCTATTCGGCTACACTTCCGCCATCCATGGGGGATAACAACGGGTCCACCAGCCTGGTCGAGATAGATAACGTCCGCAAGAGCTTCGGCGACAACGAGGTCCTGAAGGGGGTCAGCCTCACCGTCAACCGGGGCGAGGCCATCGTCATCGCCGGTCCATCCGGATCCGGCAAGTCCACGATGCTGCGGTGTATCAACGCGCTCGAAACCGTCGACTCCGGCGACATCCGTTTCGACGGTCATTCGATCCCGAACGCCGGTAAGGGCATCTTCAAGCTCCGCTCGCAGATGGGGATGGTTTTCCAACAGTTCAACCTGTTCCCCCACAAGACCGTGCTCGAGAACGTGACGCTTGGGCCCGTCGAGGTCAAAGGCGTCTCGAAAGAGGCCGCGACCAAGAAGGCCAAAGAACTCTTGGAACGGGTAGGCATCGCGGAGAAGGCGAGCGCCCACCCTGCCGACCTCTCCGGCGGTCAGCAGCAGCGCGTTGCGATCGCACGGGCACTGGCGATGGAACCGAAGCTGATGCTGTTCGACGAGCCCACGTCTGCACTCGACCCCGAGATGATCCGTGAGGTCCTCGACGTGATGCGCGATCTCGCCCGTCAAGGGATGACCATGATCGTCGTAACGCATGAGATGGGTTTCGCCCGAGAGGTCTGCGATCGGATCGTCTTCATCGATGACGGACAGATCGTAGAAGAAGGTTCACCGGAAGAGTTCTTCAACAACGCGCAGAGCGAGCGGGCGCGCGACTTCGTAGACAAGATCCTTCACCACTAACACGACCGGGAATAGGTAGGACGGGGGCGCGCTGCGGCGGCCCAGAAAGGAGAAGCATGTCTGGTACACGTAATTGGAGGCTTCTGATAGCCCTCCTTGCAGTGTTCGCGATCGTCGGAGCCGCTTGTGGCGGCGGCGACGATGAAGGCACCGATGTCGGCGGCGACGTCGAGGCTGAAGAGTTCGAAGCCGGCACGACGATGGCCGAGCTTCAGGAGAAGGGCGAGATCGTCATCGGGGTGAAGTACGACGTACCGCCGTTCGGTTTCGAGAACCCGGAGACAGGTGAGGTCGAAGGTTTCGACGTCGACCTCGGTAAGTACGTTGCCGCCAAGCTCGGCGTGGAGCCGGTCTTCAAGGAGGCCATCTCCGACAACCGCATCCCGTTCCTGCCGGATGGCACGGTCGACCTGATCCTCTCGACGATGACGATCACCACCGACCGTGACGCGGAGATCGACTACTCGAACCCGTACTTCATCGCCAACGGCCGCATCCTGGTGCCCGAGGACAGCGACATCGCAGGCATCGAGGACCTCGCGGGCAACAAGGTCTGCACCGCTCTCGGTTCGACCTACGAGTCGACCCTGAAGGAGCAGGCACCCGAGGCCGACATCAAGACCGTCGAGGCCTACTCCGACTGTCTGGCCCTGCTGCAGAACGGTCAGGTGGATGCCATCTCGACCGACAACGTCATCCTGACCGGAATGATCATCCAGGCCGGCGAGGAGTTCCCGATGAAGCTCGTCGGCGACCCTCTGACCACCGAGCCGTACGGCATGGGTCTCCCCGATGGTGACAAGGAGTTCCAGGAGTTCCTCAACACCACACTCGAAGAGGCATTCGAGGACGGCACCTGGGACGAGATCTACGACACGTGGGTCGGTCAGTACGTCGAGGGCGAGCCCGAGCACCCGAGCGAGTACACGCTCCAGGACGCTCTGGATCTCTTCCCCTGCGTGGAGACCTGCTAGCAGTTCCTTATTTGAGGGGATAAGAGGACAACCGGATGGGTGATCTGTTCAACATCCTCCAGAACAACTGGAGCGATTACTCATCCGGTTTCCTCATGACGTGCCGCCTTGTGGTGGTGTCGTTCCTGATCGCGATGGGCGTCGGCGTCTTCGTCGGCGCCCTTCGCGCGTTCCCCAACAAGTGGCTGAACCGGGTCGGGCTCCTCTACGTCGAGTTCTTCAGGAACATCCCCCTGCTGGTTCTGATCTACATCGTCTTCGATGGCCTCAACAGGAGCGGGATGAACATCAATGCGTTCACGGCCGGTGTGATGTGCCTCGGCTTGTACACCGCTGCATACATCGCCGAGGCGGTCCGTTCGGGCGTGTTCGCCGTCGGGAAGGGTCAGGGAGAGGCCGCTCTATCGCTGGGTTTCTCACAACGAGAGGTCCTAACGAAGATCGTCCTGCCCCAGGCACTTCGCACGGTGATCCCACCGATCGGCAACCTGATCATCGCCATGATCAAGAACTCGGCGATCCTCGGGGGCTCCCTGCTCGCCCTTAACGATCTGCTGCTGCGGACGCGCCAGATCTACAACAACAACTTCAAGGTCGAAACCTTGGTGTGGTCGACGATCGGATACCTGATCCTGACCATCGCCGCAACGATCATCGTGAGACGCCTCGAAACCCGGCTGGTGATCAAGCGATGAGT
>JBKHYB010000217.1:0-3652 GCA_046565725.1 Actinomycetota bacterium | reverse complement strand
CCGTGGAACCGGCATAGGCGCGCACGCCACCGAACCCGAGCAGCGCGTGATCCGGATCTACTCCATGATGGGCGGCCTTCAATGGTTCGTCGTTCGAATCGTCCACCACGAGTTCGTAGCGCATCCCTTCGAAGTCCTCGAACGTCAAGCTCCCGTTGTTCTCGGTCTTGACGCCGTGCTTCTGCAGGCGGTCTTCCCAGTAGTTGAGCGAATCTTGGGAAGGGACGCGGTAGGTGATCGTGTGGATCATCCCTGCGCCCTGCTCGCCGGGACCGGCATCGGGGAACTCGAAATAGGTGAGGAAGCTACCGGGCCGCGCCTCGTCGTCACCGTAGTAGAGGTGATAGACGGTCGGCATATCGTGGTTGACGGTCTTCTTCAAGAAACGCAAGCCGAGCACCTGCGTGTAGAACTCGACGTTGCGTCGAGCGTCGGCCGTGATCAGTGTGATGTGGTGTATCCCGTCGAGCTTCACCGTTGGTCGCCTCCTGTGGCGGTCGTGCCTCTTCCCTCTGTCTAACAGTTGTCCCCCGAGAGGGATTCCGAAGCTGCGTGACCCCTGGACAAGGGGCGGGGGCTCGCGATGGACTACGTGCATGGGCTCTCCCCCCATCGTCACGCCGGACCGCCGCATAAGGGTCTTCATCAGCTCCACCATGAAGGAGCTGGCCCCCGAACGTGCCATCGTCCGCCGCGCCGTGGAGGACCTCCATCTGTTCCCGGTCCTGTTCGAGATCGGAGCTCGCCCCCATCCTCCCCGCGAGCTCTACCGCGCATACCTAGAACAGAGCGATGTCTTCGTAGGCATCTATTGGGAGAGCTACGGCTGGATCGCTCCCGAGCAACAGATATCGGGGCTGGAAGACGAATTCCTCCTCTCGGAAGGGATGCCCAGGCTGATCTACCTGAAGGAACCGGCTCGACGAGATGAACGATTGGCCGACCTCATCCGCCGTATCGGCGATGCCGGCATCTCGTACAAGACCTTTACAGATGGCGATCAACTTGAGGATCTCATGAAAGACGATCTCGCGGTCCTACTTACCGAGCGCTTCGTGGAACCAACTCCATCCGAAGACCCCTTGACGACGTTCCTTCCGACGACCACCAACGAGTTCATCGGACGCGACTCGGAGATGCTCGAGGTACGGCGCATGATCGTCGAGGGGGGACACCGGCTGATCACCCTCACAGGACCCGGAGGTGTAGGAAAGAGTCGCCTCTCGCTCGAGATCGGGGCCGCTTGCCAGAACGCTTTCACGGACGGCGTTCACCTGGTCACTCTGCAAGCCACGACCGACCCCGGTCGCATCATCGACGAGTTGGCAAGCAGCCTCGCCTTGACCGAGAGACTCGGGATCGGCGATCCCCTAACCCAGTCGATCGCGGCACTGCGGAACCGGCGGATGTTGCTGATCATGGACAACTTCGAGCACCTGGTGGAGGGCGCAGGCTTCATCTCACACCTGTTAGAGGCGTGCCCCCATCTCTCGATCTTGGTGACCAGCCGCACGGTTCTGCATCTGAGAGCCGAACACGAGTACCCGGTCGCGCCGTTGCAAGCGGAAGGTGTCGGATCGGATGCAGTTCGGCTCTTCGAGGCTCGGTCCGCAGCACCCGTCTCCACGGATCTCGCGACGGTCGAAGAGATATGCAAGAAGGTAGACGGCTTACCGTTGGCGATCGAACTGGCGGCCGCTCGAACCAGGCTCTTACCGCCGAAGGATCTCCTTCGCCGACTCGAGGATCGCCTGGACATCCTGCGCCTAGAGTCGCCCGATCTTCCCGAACGTCAACGCACGATGAGAGGCGCTATCTCCTGGAGTTTCGACCTACTCAGTGACGCGGACCGCAGATTCTTCGCTCGCCTATCGGTGTTCGCCTGCGGCTTCACGCTGGAGAGTGCCGAAGCCGTCTGCGATCCGGATGGGACGCTAGATGCTCTGGAGCGGATGCAGACTCTGATCGAGAACAGCCTCGTGCAACCTGATGAGTCAGAACTGGAGCCGCGCTTCCGTCTGCTGGGGCCGATCAGGACCTTTGGGGTCGAGATGCTCCGGGCCTCGGGCGAGGCTGAAGAGATCGAGAAACGCTACGCGGAACACTTCCTCGAGTTGGCCGACACGAGTTGCGATGCACTCAGGAGCAGTAAGCAGCCGCAAACGCTGGACCTCCTCGATTCCGAGGAACGCAATATCTACGCTGCCTTCTCTTGGTTGGTCGCGAATCAACGTGGCGAGGACGTCGTTCGAGCCGCGTGGTCGATCTGGCCGTTCTGGTGGATGCGGGGAAGGTTGAAGACCGGCGAGTCACTGATGGGGGCAGCCTTGGAAGCCGAGGTCAAACCTCCTGCGGGCCTCAGCGGAAGGGCGAAGGCGGTAAGAGGGAACATGCTGCTGCTCCGTGGCGAGGTCCGGAGCGCGGTACCCCTCCTGCGCGAGGCACTGAACGACCTCGACACGACCAACGATCCGCTGGGCCGTTCCTTCTGTCTCGCCGCTCTTGGGATCGTCGCGTCGGTATTCGAGACACCCGAGCAGGTGCTCGAACGATTGCGGGAGGCGGTTCGTCTCCTGCGAGGAACGCACGAACGATGGGGCCTCCTCATGTCCCTCAATGCTCTCTGCTGGATGGCCTGTGCACTGGATGACACCTCCGAACCGGAAGCAACCTTTATCGAGGCGGTCGAACTTGCAGAGGAACTAGGTGCGGTTGCCGATCACGGGATGGCGCTGGCCAATCTCGGAGGAAGGATCGTTCTCGACGATCCACGCCGAGCCGCCCACCATTACCGAGCCGGGCTGTCGATGCTGGTCGACAGCAACATGCGCAACGGTGCTTCGCACTTGATCGATCAGATCGCCGAGTTCGCTGTGCTCCAAGAGAGGCGCGAGGAAGCACTTGTGTTGTATGGGTTCTCCGAGAAACTCAGGGATGAGGCCGGAGAGCTCTTGATACCGGCCTTCCAGGAGCGGCGCGAACGGTTCTTGGGCAAGATCCGGCGCGTTGTGGATCCGCACCGGTTCGAAGAGCTCCTGGACGACGGTGGTTCGCTGAGATTCCGAGCCGGCGTGGGCAAGGCTTACGAAGTTCTCGACTCCGTTTCCTGACTTCCGCGGAATCTGAGTCGGGAATGGATCGCATAGCGATCCAGATCGAGGTGGGAATCGGTTAGCGGCAGGCTGGGGGGACCTCGGAGGGCTCGGGGATCTCGATCGGCACGATCTGGACCAGCTTCATGAACTCGGCCCGCTCCTTGCCGACGATCAGGGCCACGTCGACGCCGAAGTTGGTTTCGCCCTCCTCCACCGTGGCGTTGGGGACCGCGCGAGCCACGATCTCTGCCTTCTCCTCCGCTCCTTCGTTGTTGGGGTCGAAACGGATGATCGTCCGCTTGTAGTTGATCTTGTCGGCGTTCGTGACCGCCACAACGTCGATGGTCCCGCTTCCGACCTTCATCGCTTCTTCGAGTTGCTCGGCGGCCTCGGAGGCAACCCCCTCCTCGAAGGTGCCGTTGTAGACGCCGACGTTGATCTCGGAGACGTTCACATCCGCAGGTATGAGGCCGGGCGCATCGAGCGCGCCCTGGAAGTTCACCACGCCGCGCTCGATCACCAGGTTCTGGCCGTAGCCGCGGTAGCTGCCGCCCACC
>JBKHYB010000216.1:0-3659 GCA_046565725.1 Actinomycetota bacterium | reverse complement strand
CGGCCACGCTCCAAGGTACGTTGCTCGTCTTGCTGGCGATCGTCATGTACGGGTTGTCGGCCAACCTCGCCGTCCCTCTCCAACAGCGTTACGGGGCGCTCCCCGTGCTCCTTCGGGCCCAGCTGGCCGCTCTCGTCGTCGTGCTCCCGTTCGGCGCGGTGCACCTGCCGGGCTCCAGCTTTGCGCCCGAGGCAGTAGGTGCCATGGTGCCTCTCGGTGCTCTGGGCACCGGATTGGCTTTCGTACTCATGGCGACGTTGGTCGGACGCGTCGGGGGGCCGCGCGGCTCGGTTGCGATCTACTTCGTGCCGGTCATTGCGATCATCCTCGGTGTCACGCTTCTGGATGAGAACGTCGCCCCCTCGGCACTGCTGGGGATCGCCCTCGTGCTGGCAGGGGCATGGCTCACGTCACGGCGCGAAGCCGCTCGGGTAGAGGTAGTGATCGAGTAGGTCTAGCGCTTCTTGTCGACCATCTTGTAGTCGGCCCCCACCTTGGTCGTGTCCATGACCGGGTAGGTGCTGCCCGCCGGGGGTGGGCCGCCGAGGTAGATGAACGAGTGGGCCTGGAGCGCTTTCAACGTCTTGCCCTTGCCGAAAGCCTCGTTGGCGCTCCGAGGGATCACGACCATCGCGCCCAGCACCTCGACCTCGGTCGTCTCGCCGGCACAGGTGTCCCGCAGCTGCCCCACCGCACTATCCAGCGCGTTGCCGGCGCCCGGGTAGAAGGTCTCGAGCACCAGGCAGTAGGTGCCTCCGGCGCCGTCCGGGTTCATGCGCACGCGGAAGCCGACCCCCTGCGTCGCGGGAGGAGCGGTCTCCGTCACGTAGGTGATGTAGAGGTTCTTCGAGTCGTTGGCCACGGTGAGCTCGAGCAGATCGGTCACGCTGCTGGCATCGGCAGGGGTGACGTTGTCACCGTTGGATCCGTCGCCCATCCCTTGATCGTTGAGGGCGTTGGCATCCCCCGCCGGGTCTTCGGCCACGGTCTTGGGCTTCGGGGCGGCCGACAACCCGGGGGCCGATGCGATCGCGAGGGTCGCACACATGAGTCCAAGGATCGTCCGCTTCATCGTTCCTCCTAGGGGGGTCGCCGCCGGATCATCCGGTTCTTTCTGCGACGATTCGGCACAGGAGTGCCATTTCCTCTAAAACGGGTCGGGTTCTTCCACGAGGCCGACGACATCGGCCGCACACCCCCACGACAGGGTCACCCCCGCCCCGCCGTGGCCGTAGTTGTGGATGCAGACTCGGCCGTCGGCGAGGGTCTCCGGTTCGAGCCGCACCTCCGACCGGGCCGGACGGAGACCGACCTTGTGACCGATCACTCGGGCCTCAGTCAGTCTCGGCTCGTAACGAGCGCACCTGGTGACGATCGCCTCGGCCACCTGCGCGTCGGCGGAGAGATCCCACGAGCCTTCGTCGTCGGTACCACCCAACACGCAGTCGCGGCTGCGCGGCACGATATAGGTGAGCCCCAGCGGGGACTCCTGGTCAAGGAGGAAGGTATCGATGCCGGGGTTCTCGACGACCACCACTTGGCCGCGCACCGGGCGGAGACCGCGATCCTGGATCAGACCACGAGAGCCGAGTCCGGTGCAGTTCACCACGACGTCCGAAGCCGGTGCATCTTCGAGACGTTCGAGTCGCCGGACGAGCACCTGCGCGCCGCGGCTCTGCACGTAGGAGTCCAGCCACGCCAGGAAGATCGGCATCTCGATCACCGGCGCGGTGAACGCCCACGCGGTCTGAGCCCATGGGGGCAGATCCCGCTCGGAGCGGGTGACCTCGATCACGTTCTCCGACCACCACGGAACCTCATCATCGGGAACGAGCTCGACGCCGGCTCTCATCACAACGCCGGTAGAGGGGTCTTCCGCCAGAGATCGGAACCTGTCGAGAGCCACCGCTCCCCACTTGCGCACCCGGTCGAACGGGAAGGCTCGATACGGGTACCAGACAGCGGCAGCCACGGCCGACGTGGTCTCCAGGGGCGCATCGGCACTCACGATCACGACCTCGTGCCCCGCCGCCAGCAGTTCGGCAGCCGTGGTCAGGCCGCTGACACCTCTCCCGATAACCGTGACCCGCATGGACGAAGTCTCCATCCTCCCCGCCGACAAAGCCAACGCCGCCGTGGGATGCTCGGAGCATGTTGAGGGTGGGAACCGTGGTGATGGGCGTGCAGGATCTCCATCGGGCCGCAGCCTTCTGGTGCGCTGCCTTGGGTTACGTGTTCCGGGATGGCGAACCGGCCCCGGACGAGGACTTCACGGTGCTCGTGCCGGCCGAGGGAACGGGCACGGCCGTCGCTCTGGACGTTAGCGAAAGCCCCGTGCAGGAACATCCGCGCGTCCATCTCGACCTCTATACGGATAGCAAGGACGAACAACTGCGAGAGGTCCAGCGACTGATCTCACTAGGAGGCTCACGCGTCGACTGGGATCTATATCCGCCGGATCCGGACTTCATCGTCATGGCAGACACCGAAGGCAACATCTTCTGCGTTATCGACAAGAGCGGCGGTTGACCGCGCTGCCGGTCGGCGTGTCTTCGACAGGTACAGCGTCTTACTCGACGGCGAACCGCGGCCCCTCTCTGTCCCAACGCGCCCAGGTCCCAGGCTCCCACGCGATCGGGCAGACGATGGCGTCCTCACCCCAGAACAACTCATGTGGGTCGACCACGAACGACTCGGTCTGACGACCGTCGGCGAAAGCGATCCGGGCGTGGTCGAAGACTCCAGGGTCGATGTAGGCGCGGACCCCCAACAGACCGGGTAGTGGCGGCAGGGCTCCGAGCTCGTATCCGGGGAACCGGGTAACGATCTCGTTCTCGGTGGCCAGACGAACCCTCGGATCGCCGAGTGCGTCGGCCACCATCGTCATGTCGAGCCTCTTAGAGGCCGGAACGACCGCCACCACGAAGTCTTCCGAGGTCCTCAGCACGACGGCCTTCAGTACCTCGTCGCGCGGCATGCCCAGGGCCCTTGCCTCGGAGACGGCCGTGAAGGCCCCGGCGTGCGGAGCCACCTCGAAATGGACATGTCGGTCGTTGAGGTAGATCTCGCTGGAGAGATGCTCGGCCAGTGCCATGGTGCACTCCTTCCCCCGCCGCTACCTCTCTTCATCGCGCCGCAAGGCGACCATGACAAGGGTCAGATGTCCTAGGACCGCGCCTCCATGCCCTCGGCCCCAACCCATCCGGAAACCGCTCGCTTTTCGATCACTTTCCCGGATGAGTTAAGGGCTTCCTGCTCAAGAGGATCAGGCCGAAACGAAGGTATGTGCGGGATAGATCTCGGGCTGTGCATCAACACCAAGCTCAGCGAGAACAGGTATCAGCTTCTCACCGAAGCGTCGCAGAGCATCCTCGGACTCCCACACGTCCACGACGCGGAAGCCGTTGGGTCCCTCACCCGCGATGTGCGCGAGCAATCCCTCCACGGGCCAGTCCGAAGGCGACTCGAGGGTGCCGCGCGTGCTTATCGTCTTCACCGAAGCTTCGTACTGTTCCTGCGTGATACCGGGAGCCTGCACTACAAGCACGACCGCCATGTCTCCTCTCTTCCTGCCCCCGCATCTACAAGGCTCGCGCCGCAGGCGGGCAGGTTCAAGCTGTCGACCATCTATGCGGTCCAAATGTGGACAAAGGTCGAGA
>JBKHYB010000215.1:0-3666 GCA_046565725.1 Actinomycetota bacterium | reverse complement strand
GTGAGGGCGGGGATGACGATCTGCGAGGTGGAGGCGACGCCGACACGATCGCCGGCGGTGAAGGCAACGACGACATCGTCGGGAACCCCGGTAACGACATCATCCACGGCGGGCTCGCAGACGACCTGCTACGCGGTCAGTCCGGTAACGACAAGCTCTACGGGAACGACGGTCGGGACCGGATAAAGGGAGCCGCCGGGGATGACTACGTCCACGGTGGCGAGCATGACGACAACCTGCAAGGCGGTAACGGCAACGACGTGATCCAAGGCTCCAAGGGCAACGATCGTGTCAAGGGCGACGAGGGCCACGACAAGCTGCAGTCCGGCGCCGGCGACGACGTGATCCTCGGAGCCCAGGGTGACGACTACCTGCGCGGCAACGAGGGCGACGACGTTCTCAGGGCGGGAACCGGCGACGACGTGCTGATCGGTATGCCCGGCAACGACAGGCTGTTCCCGGGAGCAGGCCACAACCGCATGAAGGGCGGTCGGGGCGTGGACACGTGCATGCCCGGCCGGGGCCAGAACACCTATCTCGGCTGCGAGAAGCCGTCCGGAGGCTCCTCCGAGCCCAGCGGCTCTAAGGGCCAGGCCGCGTCCAGCGAGACACCCGAGCCCGTCACCCAACCGGACGAACAACCGGATCCAGAGGCTTCACCGAGCGCCACCGCACCGACCCCCCAGCCGTCACCCTCTGGCGGCTGAGTTACTTCTCGCCGGGGGCCCAGCCCTACGGGTCCCCGGCGAGGGGGGCGGGTGCAAAGCGCAAAGAAGGAACCGTGGTTCTGGTTCAAGCGTCTGCGAGGGCAAGGCCTGAAGGCCCTTCCGCTCGCTATGCTTGAACCCTAGGGTTTTGCCGTCTGGACGATTTCTGTCGCAGTCTGGCACTACAGTCCTGAGGCGGGCTGGGGAACAGGAGTGTGCGTACTTGGTGTGGGGAACGCAAGGGCGGATCACCCTTGTCGAAAGGGACTCTGCCGTAACCGAACTTCGGCGTGTCCTGAAGGCCGCCGCCCAGGGTGAAGGATCCTTGACCCTGGTCGAAGGCGCATCCGGGATGGGCCGATCGCGGACGCTCGATGTAGCGGCAGACCTCGCCGCCGATGTCGGCCTCTTAACGTTGCGGGCTTCCGGTGGAGAGGTCGAGCAAGCGACACCATTCAGCGTCGTGACCGATCTGCTGAGATCTGCGATCGACCCCGACGACCCCGAGATCTTCAGAGGGGCGGCGAAGTTGGCCCGCCCTCTGTTCACGTCGGAGCGCGCCGACCCGAGACAGGTGTCCCGGTTCCACGGTCTGGTATGGACGATCTCGAACCTCAGCTACTCGCATCCACTGGCATTGGTGGTCGACGACGTGCAGTGGGCCGATCCGGCAACCCTGCGTTTCTTCAACTACCTGGTCCGTCACCTGAGCGAGCTTCCGGTGGCGTTGATCGTGGCACTCCGTCCGGGCGAGTTCGGTGAGAACTTCGAGCACCTGGTGGGACTAAGGTCGCAGCCGGGGATCCGTTCGATCGTGCTCGAGCCGATGTCTGCGCGAGGTTGTGCGGAGATGCTGCGGATCCTCGGCCATGAGGTGGCGGCCGACGCCGGAGCTGTGTGCTTCGAGATAACCGGGGGCGTTCCTCGGGCGGTTGCGACCCTCGCGAAGTCGTTGGCCGATCACGAAGTCGTGGACGGGGCTGTCTTGCGGGAGGCCGTACGTGCGGCCGACGGTCCTCTGCATTCGCGCCTCGACCTTCGAACCGAAGATCTGGAGGTATGCAGGGCGATAGCGGTCCTAGGTCCGGACGCCACGATCGATCGTGTGGCAGCCCTCCTCGAACGTCCGGGGCCCGTGGTCGAAAGTGCCATCGAGTCGCTCTTCCTCAAGAGGGTCCTCCGCCGGATGCCCTCCCTCGGTTTCGTCGTTGCAACCGACAGGGCCGATGCCTACAGCGAGATCCCGGCCCCCGAGCGCTCGGACATGCATCTGCGGGTGGCGGAGCTGCTTCTCGAGCAGGACGAGAGGCTGCCCAGGGTGGCCGCTCACCTGCTGCTCACAGAACCGGGCGGTGGCGACTGGGTGGCGGACGCCCTCGAAGAGGCATCCCGCGAGGCCCTGAATGAAGGGGCCCCGGAACTGGCCGTCCGCTATCTCAGCCGCGCTCTCGGTGAGCCGCTGGACGATCGGTCGCGAGCTCGGCTGCTCGCATCGTTGGCGCCGGCAAGTGTGGCTGCCGGCGACGATCGTTATCGCGAGCAACTGAACGAGGCCAGCGCGCTCTTGGACACGGAGGACGCGATCGCCGAGGTCTACCACGAGGTGGGACGCAACCTCTATGGGATGGGGCGGCTAACCGAGGCTTGCGACATCCTGGACGAGGCTCTTGCCTCGATCTCGGAGGACGGCCCGGCAGGGACGAAGCTCCGCACCCTGTACATGTTGACCGCGAGGTTGGAGCCACAGCGGCGCGCCCAGGTCATCCGCGAGATCCGATCGGAGTTGGCCGGTTCGATCGAGGATTCCCTTTCCGGACGTCTGCTGCTCATGGAGGCCGCCCTCGCCAGCATCCGGGCTTGCGAGCCCCACGAGAAAGCCGCAGGTCTGGCCCTCCGGGCGGTTCCTCCACCCGACGAGTCGTTCGATGATGTTGCGATCACCACCTTGGTCCCGCAGCTGATCCCGACCCTCACGTGGTGCGATCTGCTGGACGAGGCCCATCGGGTGGTCGACAGGGCTCTCTCCGATGCGCGTGCGTCGGGTTCGCTGCTGGCCTACGCGAACGCGGGCACTTACGGTGCGATGGAGCGTTACATGCAGGGTTACATCCGCGAAGCCGAGGCGCTCGGGCAACAGGCCCTGGATGCCCTTCCCTTCGTGTGGTCGATGGCCGTGCCCTACGCAGCGACGATCACGGCGTACGCGTCGATGGAGCGCGACGATCTCGATGCGGCCGAGGATGCGCTGCGCAGAACCGAGGGCCCGGGCTGGGCCGACACCGTGGAGCGGCCTTTCTACCTGGAGGCTCGCGGCAGGCTGCGAGCCCTCAAGGACGATCTGTTTGGAGCTATCGAGGACCTCACCGAATCGGGGCAGCTGATGGTGGAGCTGATCGGCACCAACAATCCGGCGATGCTCGGGTGGAGGAGCCGTCTCGCCCGCATCCGGTATGCCTCCGGGAGGGCCGAGGGGGCGCTCGAGCTGGTAGACGAAGAGATAGATCACGCGCGTGCCTTCGGAGCACCTCGCCCGCTGGCCACCGCCTTGCGCGTGTCGGGAGAGCTACGGGAGGCCATCGAGCCGGTTGAGGAGGCACTGGCCCTGCTCGAAGGATCGCCGGCTCGACTCGAACGCTGCTACTGCTTGTTGGCATTCGGGCGGCTGTTGCTTGAGAGAGAGGACCAGCGAGGAGCCCGAGACGCCCTTACCGAAGCCCTCATGATCGCCGAGACGACCGGTTCGGTTCAGGCCCAGATCGAGGCGCGCAGAGCGCTCCGCTTCGCCGGTGCGAGACCCCGTCGACTTGCTGTCACGGGTGTGGCCGCCCTCACGCCGGGCGAGCTTCGGGTAGCTCGCTTCGCCGCGAGGGGTTACTCGAACCGCGAGATCGCCGAGGCGTTGTTCGTGACCGTGAAGGCGGTCGAGTGGCACCTCGGTAACGCCTACCGCAAGTTAGGT
>JBKHYB010000214.1:0-3695 GCA_046565725.1 Actinomycetota bacterium | reverse complement strand
GCTTCGGGCTGGGGGCGGCTTGAACGGCAACGTCATCGTCCACGGGAGCCTTGCCGGGCAGGCCTGGGGTGGTCGGCAACTTCGGCCCGGGCAGCGCTGGCCCCGATGATCCCGATGATCCCGACGGAGACCCGGAAGGAGGATCCTGGGAGCCCGCTTCACCTTTCCTTACTGTGGGTTCGACGCGCTCCCTGCTCGCCCGCAGCTCCTCGCTGAGAGAGAAAGCAGTCCCCCCGGAGCCGAACGATGCCTGTTGCTCGGCAACCACCACGACCCCTCCATCGATCGGACCCGATGGAACATCGGTAGCCACCGGGGGCGGGAGCAGGGATAGACATGCCAAACACGCGAGCCCCGGTACCGCCGTCTGGCCGATAGGGCCGAACAGCGCCCCCCACTCCAGGCTCCGGAGACGAGTGACCAGGATCGCCGGTAGCCGTTCCATAGCGTCCCGCAGACTCTTGCGGGCTCGCATCCGCATCATCTTCTCGGCCGCCGAACCCGTCCGGTCCCCCTCACCGATCTCGCGTAGCAGGACCTCCCGCTGCGATGGCGTTAGGGACCCCATCGCCGTTAGGACCCTGTTCCATTCCAAGCGGGCCATGAGCACCGGATCCATGTCGGGATCGTCTCGGTCGATGTTGTCCGTGGGTATCTCCTCGAAAACGCGGCGCGCCTCATCCCGCAGGAGATTGAGGGCGATCGTCTTGGCCAGCGGCCACACCGGGCGTGCCGGGTCGACCTGCGACCAGATCGACACGAGGCGTGTTGCGGTCTCTTGGATCACGTCCTCGCGTTTACCGGCGGGAACGCGATAGCGGGCAAGCAGGTAGCGCAAACGCGTCGAGATCTCCGGCCACGAGCCTTCGAAGCGCTTCTGCAGATCACGGGTCACGGTGCGTCCCCTTCCAAGCGATCCAAGCGATGCCTGATGTTAGCCCGGAACGGACGAACCGTACATATCGGATAGAGGGGGCGCGCTGCCCCCTCCACCCTTCCGTCAGCGACGCCGCGGTCGCGCAGACTCATCCGTATAGACGTCCTCGCGAACCTCGGAGGTGTCGAGCCCCTCGAGCCACAGCGTCGCTCGCGTGAACTGCTGTGCCGCTAGAGCGGTTCCCATCTTGCGCACGACGTTGTCGATGACCTGGACCTCTCCGTCGCTCATCTGGGTGATGGAGATACCCGTGTCGTAGTCGTTGGTGTCGTAAAGGAGGGATTCGCCATCGTAGAGACCGGTGATCTCGTTCCCGGAGATCACGACCTCGGCCCAACGGGCCGAGAACACGCTGATGCCGGTGCGGCCTTCGAATAGGTCATCCTGTTCCCGGCTGATGCTGATGCTGTTGCCTTTGATCTCGACCAACCCGGTCGCGTAGGCACGGTGCAGGTCGTCTTGGGCATTGAAGACCGAAACATCAAGGCCGGATCCAACCAGAACGTTGTTGTTCAGATGCACCTTGGTGTAGTGGACGTGGGGGCGGTTGAGTTCTTCGTTCTGCTCGGATGCCGCCGTCCTGTCGTTGCCGGCATGGCCCTCGTCGTTGTACCCGAGTGCGTACCAGGACGAAGCGAAGATCTTGTTCCCGGTCACCCAGACCTCGTGATAGCGCTGCGTGTGATCCTCGTCGGCCATCGCGTGATCACCATGCGTCGAGTGGTCCTGCATGGCGGAGTGATCGTGGCTCGTGTCTCCATAGCCGGAGCCGTGATGGTGGCCGTGAAGTTTCACGTCCATATAGCCGTAGATCGTGTTGTTCCGGAAACGTGCTCCGTTGAATCCGTCGAAGTTCACTGCGCGCTGTGACAGGAATGGGATATCCATCTGGCCGCTCTGCCCTACGACGTTGCGTTCGAACACCCCGTCCCAGTGACGCAACTGACCGACCACGGCGATCTTGTTGTGGGCGATCCGGCCCGTGGTTGGAAGACCCGTGCGTTTCACGTTCTCGTTCACCCTCAGGTTGCTGATGGTGTTGTTGACCACCGTCACACCCGGGCCCGTCCAGTTCAACACGAGCCTGTTCGTGATCTCGTTGTCCCTGATCACGAAATGCTTGTTCGTGTCGTGGATATGGAGGGAGGACACCTTCCAACCCGAGATCACGTACGGATCATCGGGCGTTCCGGTTCCGGACCGGACGCCGTTCGCCGAGGTGAACTCGGCATCGGATCCGATGAGGATATTGACTCGCTGCTGGCGCTCCTCGGCCACGGCCGACGGGGCCACGAGACCCAGCGCGCCGAAGACGAGGATCGATAGAGCCAGGGCGCATCTCGACCTGCGCATCCGCTACCTCCTATGAAGACCGGTCATCTACACCCATATAGGTACGTACCGGACACATGCTGGTAACGGTCCCCTAGCGGACCATCTGAGGCAGTCGAGATAGGACATCTTCCTCATTGACCCGGCCGCTCTCCCGGGCTTGACTACTCGTGGGACAGGTCGCGATCGGCGGCTTGCAGGACCGAAGGGGGCATCTTGCGGAGAAAGACCCTTGTACTACTCGCGCTCAGCGCGCTCACGGCGAGCATCTTCCCAGGCGCAGCCCGGGCTCAGGCCGAACCCACGACCTATGAGGTCATGGTGGGAGCCGAAACCGGACCCGCCTTCTCGTGGCGCTTCTACCCCTCGGCGCTGCGCGTCCACCAGGGCGACACGATCCACTTCTCGGGGATGGTCGACCTGACCGACGCCGGGGTCTCTGCCGAGGAGTTCCGGGAGGACAAAGTGACGACCCCGGACGGGATCTACTCGCTGTGGAAGGAAGATCCCGACGACGACTCTCAGAAGATCAACACCCTCGACTTCTGGGAATTCGTAGGGCCGCCGTGCGGAACCGAGTCGGCACCGTGCGAGTACACGGGAGCCGAGATCCACAACGGTCTGCCGTTCGTAAGCGATGACCAGGGCTTCTATGCGGTCGTCAATGCCGAGCCCGGCACGGTCTTCTACGCCGTCAACCTCTTCGGCGGAACCGGCCAGATGCGGATCGAGGTCGTAGCCGACGACGCTGCCGCATCGGACCAGGCCTCACTCGATGCGCAGTCGGCAGACATGCTGGCTAGAGACACGTCTCTCGCGTACGCCCTGCAGACCCGTCTGAACAAGCCCACGAAGCACACGGAAGACGGCAAGACCGTGTGGGACGCGTTCGCCGGGTACGACACGAGATACCTCTCCTTCTTCGAGCTCTTCCCCAACCGCCTCAAGGTCAAGAAGGGCCAAACGGTGCGCTGGCACTTCGAGCTCAACAACGAGATCCACAGCGCCACCTACGGAAGGAATCTCGGCCTCAAGGTCTTCGGAGAGTCCTTCATGCCCGTCTGCGATCCAGACGGCGACGACGGCCCCGGCCCCGACGAGGAAGCGCTTCCCGATCCACCGTTCTGCCTTGGCGACACGACGCTTGAGGTCGACATGCACCCGGCCTTCTTCGACGAGGTGGGCAACGGACGACTGACGTCCAAGACCGACGTCGAGTCCTCCGGTAACCACACACCTCCCGACCTGCAGTGGGCCGGATACCACCAGGGCAATTACTGGGACGTGAAGATGGACAAGCCCAACACCGAAAAGGGCTACAAGTTCTTCTGTCTGCTCCACGGATTCGGTATGAGCAACAAGATCTTCGTCCGGCCGTAAGACCGGCTACGGGATAGCAGAAGGCGGCCCCCGGGGGGGCCGCCGT
>JBKHYB010000213.1:0-3741 GCA_046565725.1 Actinomycetota bacterium | reverse complement strand
CCTGTGTTTCAACACGGCTCCGAGCAGACCCTTGCCCTCGGGCAGGTGGGGGAGAACGCTTACCTCTTGCGGGGTGAGCCCGCGGTGGAGGAAACGTTCGATCTCCAGGGAGTCGGTCAGGGTGAGGGCAGCGCCGTACCGCGCCCCGGTCAGTTCCATGGAGCGCTCGACGATCGTGACCGGGACCTTGTCGACATCCAGGTCCTGGTTCAACTGCAGGGCGATGTCGAGGAACGACCTCGACAGACGCACCTGCCGCTCGGCCTGCAACCCTGCCCACCTCCACTCTTCTGGGTCGTATAAAGACCCAGTATCGATAATGGTGCCTCACCAGGACACATCCGAGCAAGGAGGACAAAATGGTCAAGCAGATCGTCTCGACCGAGAAGGCCCCTGGGGCAGTGGGACCCTACAGCCAGGCGGTCGCGATCGACGGATGGCTCTTCTGCTCCGGGCAGGTGGCTCTGGACCCAGCCTCGGGCGAATTGGTCGGGGGTTCCATCACCGACGAGACCAAGAAGGCCCTAGATAACCTCACGGCGGTCCTGGAAGCGGGAGGCAGCGACTGGTCGAAGGTCGTCAAGACCACCTGCTATCTGACCGACATGGCGGACTTCGTCGAATTCAACGAGGCGTACGCGGCCTACGTGGGAGACGAGCCCCCGGCTCGGGCGACGATCGCGGTCGCCGGCCTTCCGAAGGGAGCGAGGGTCGAAGTCGAATGCATCGCCCGCCCTTGAGCGTTCTAAACCGAGGTTCAGTCGCTGTCGCCGACGACCTTGTCGCCGAAGAAGATCTTGACCTCTTTCTCGGGGGCCTCCCCGGCGACCGGCTCGAGCCCGGCGTCCTCGGGGGTATCGGCGTCGAGCCTGGCGACGTAGCCTTCGAGTTTGGTCATCAAGAACAGCAGCCCCAAGATCACGAAGGGCCACAGGATGAGCACTACGAGAAGGAAGATCTGATACTTCGTCATCGCTTACATCCTCATACACCATGATCGACATAGCGCGTACTTCTGCGGAACTGCTGGACAACGAGCGCCTGTCCACCCGGCTCGCGGCCCTCGTGCGATCCGAATCGGAGAACCCGCCGGGCAATGAGAAGCGGGTGGCCGAGATCACCGCAGCTTTCTGCGAGGAACTGGGCCTATCGGTCGAGATGCACGAGGTCGAGCCGGGCAGACCGAGCGTCGTCGCCCGGTGGTTCGGCGGCGAGGGACCGACCTTGACCTACTGCTCGCACATCGACGTGGTCCCGGCCGGCAACGCCGACCTGTGGGATCACGACCCCTACTCCGGTCACGTCGCCGACGGACGCCTGTACGGGCGGGGCAGCGGGGACGCCAAGGGCCCCTGCGCGGCCGCCTTGGAGGCAGTTGCGGTTCTGAAAGCGAGCGGTCTGTCGCCGAAGGGCACCCTGGAACTGGCCTTCGTTGCGGACGAGGAGAGCGGTGGCTTCAAGGGGGCCGCCCCGCTGGTCGCCGACGGCGTGCTGAACCCGTCGGTCGCGATCGTCGGAGAACCGACATCGCTCCGGGTGGTCAGAGCCCAGCGTGGGATCGCGTGGTTGAAGATCACGACCCACGGCGTTGCCGGACACGGTTCCGCCCCCGAGCGCGGCATCAGCGCTATCCGTCACATGGCCGACCTCATCCTTAGGCTCGAAGAGACCCTGCCCGACATAGAGCACCCCTTGCTCGGGCGACCAACCGTGAACGTGGGAACGATCTCCGGGGGCGAGAAGCTCAACATCATCCCTGCGTCGTGCGTTATCGAGGTCGATCGCCGCATAGTCCCCGGCGAGGACGAATCCTCGATGTTGGAGACGATCCAAGATGCGATCGCTCTCACCCGCCAGCGCTTCCCCGAGGTGGATGCCCGCGTCGAGGTCGTCTCGATGGGGGATCCGTTCGAGGTCCCCGAGTCCGCTCCGGTCGTCCAACATGCGGTGCGCGCTATCGAGCAAGCTACCGGGGCGACACCCGACATCATCGGTTTCCGCGGTGCCTCCGACGCTCGCTTCATGGCCGACGCCGGTGCCGACGTGATCGTGTGTGGACCGGGCGACATCCAGCTCGCCCACACCGCGCGCGAGTCGATAGACCTCGAAGAGCTGCGCTCCGGCGCACATGCCTATGCCCTGATGTTCGCTTCCCTGTTGGAGATGTCATGACGGCGTTCTCGTGGCCGCGGGTGCTGTCGAGCTTGTTGGAAGGCAAGTCCCTATCGGAAGAGGACGCGGCTGCAGCGATGACCGAGATCATGGACGGTATCGCCACTCCTGCGCAGGTCGCGGGCTTCGTCGTTGCGCTGCGCGCCAAGGGCGAGACCGCCGACGAGATCGCCGGTCTGGTGCGAACGATGCGCGCCTTCTCGACCAAGGTCGATGCGGGTGATGACGTGCTCGACACCTGTGGGACCGGGGGGGACCGAGCCGGGACCTTCAACGTTTCGACCGCAGCCGCCATCGTCTGTGCGGGGGCCGGGGTCAAGGTCGCCAAGCACGGCAACCGCGCCGCTTCTTCCAAGGCAGGGTCGGCCGATGTGCTGGAGGCTCTTGGCGTCAAGATCGACCTCCCACCCGACGGCGTCAGAAACTGCATCGAAGAGGTGGGGATCGGCTTCTGTTTCGCTCCCGTGTTCCACCCGGCGATGCGTCACGTCGGCGCGCCCCGGCGCGAGTTGGGCATCGCGACGGTCTTCAACTTCCTCGGCCCCCTCACGAATCCGGCAGGTGCCCGTTATCAGGCTCTCGGAGTGTCCGATCCGAACATGCTCGACAAGATGGTCGACACGTTGGGCAGGCTCGGCAGCAAGCACGTGGTGGCGTTCCGAGGTGATGATGGGCTCGACGAGCTATCGACGACCGGACCCTCTCGCGTTCTCGAACTGACCGACGGCGAGGTTCGTGACTACATCTTCGACCCGGCCTCACTGGGCTTCGCTCCCGCAACGCGCGCCGACCTGGCCGGAGGAGATGCGACCGAGAACGCCGCGCTGCTGCGCTCGGTCCTAGAGGGCGAGAAGGGACCTCGGCGCGACATCGTCGTGCTCAACGCGGCGGCGGGCCTGGTCGCGGCCGGCCGGGCGAACGACCTGGCCGAAGGGGTCGACACGGCGGCATCCGCCATCGATTCCGGCAACGCGGCGGGCGTGCTCGACCGCTGGGCGGCTTTCTCGACGTCGGCCTCCGAGTGAGGAACGGGGTACCTCCTCCCACGCGCTAAGGTTTCGCATCAGGCCAAGCTCGGACCCAAGCGGGAGGATCCCATGACGCCAGAGCAGATCGCAGCACGGTTGGACGCAGCGACCGAGGACAAGCGCCTCCTCGACCACCCCTTCTACAAGGCGTGGACGGCGGGGACCCTCACCACCGAGGACCTTAACTTCTACTCCAAGCAGTACTTCCGTCAGGTGGAAGCGTTCCCGACCTACCTGCGCACGCTGTCCGACAAACTCGACGGCGACGCCAAGGGCATCGTCATGCGCAACCTTCGCGATGAGGTCGAAGACGACCACGCCGGCCTGTGGCTGAAGTTCGCAGAGGCCGTCGGCGCCGACCAGGTCGAGGTGACCGCTGCTGTGCCGGAGCCCGAAACCACCGCCTGCGTCCGTTCCTTCAGCGACAAGATCGCCGAGGGTTCCCCCGCGTTCGGCCTCGGCATGATCTACGGCTACGAATCGCAGACACCTGCCGTCGCCGAGACGAAGGTGAACGGCCTCCGCAACCTCTACGCGATCG
>JBKHYB010000212.1:264-3753 GCA_046565725.1 Actinomycetota bacterium | reverse complement strand
GCCGGGTCGGCGCGCTCGGTCCATTCGAGGTCGGCGCCTTGGAGGGGCACGGGGCGGGCGTACAGCCACCGCGGCCGGTTCAGATCATCGAGGTCGAGGGGCACCAGTCCGCCGAGATGGAGCAACGCGTAGGTGATGGTCTCGATGAATGCATCCCCGTTCGGGGCACAACCCGGGACGTTGATGACGGGCAGGTCCGCACGAGAGCGGAAATCTCCGCCCAGCAGGTCCGTGAGCGACATCGCTCCGGTCACGTTGCCTCGAGCCGCGGGGATCCCGCCCCAGGTGGCGCAGGTCCCGATCGCGATCACGGCGGTGGCCGCCGACGCCAGATCCTGCACCCACCGCTCCACGGGGATCGGTTGGCCGTCCTCGTCGCCCAGGCCCGAGAAGGTGCCCGATCCGGCCAGGGCTTGATCGAACAGCGACCCTTCCACCACGAGGATGAAGGGATCGAGCTCCGAACGGAGCGCGGCCCGGAGCTGATCGAGGTACCTCTCGCCGCTCTCGAGGTTCAGAGCGGGGTGGATCAGAGAGACGCTCGGGAAGTGTGTGAGCTGCCCGGATAACAGCTCTTCCAGGCGAGGGCTGGTGGCACCCAGTGCCGACATCGTGCACCCATCGCACCCACCGCAGCTGACCCACACGACGTGGGCCGAGCCAGCGGATGGCTTCGTCGGCGACAGGGGGGCGTCCATCAAGAGAACTGTAAGCCAGCCGCCTTGCGACGGGAAGGAGAGGCGAGGCGTTACGCGGGGTGATGTGCCGTCGGATGCGGCCTTTCGGGGCAACCCTGGCCGATTTGTTACGTTTACCTAGGTGGGGGCGGACGAATGCTCCCTTTCGGACCGAGCAACTCAAGCAAGCAACCGATCACCGGAGGTGATTCGATGCAAGTCAAGCCGTCCGAGGTTGGGGCGTCTACGCCCCGCACGCTGGGACGCATCGTCCTGGCGGCCACCTTGGCCCTGTTGGTAGGACTCGTGGTCCTTCCCCTGGGCCTGTCGATGGCCCAGACGACCGCGACCAAGATCGAGTTCGTGAACCCGGCTGCTTCAACCTCGACCACCGTGTCGGACAAAGGCGGGCTGCTCTACGGCATCACCGCTTGGGTGGACGCAGTACCGGCCAACCCGCGCGTCGAGTTCAGCGTGAAGAACTCCAGCGGGACCGTGGTGGTTCCGCCCTTCGTCGCGACCCAGTTGGCCACTCCGGACTCCTTCGAGGCCGAGTGGGACGTGCCCGACTCACTGGCGGACGGCTCCTACACCCTCGTTGCGACCCTCTTCAAGGACTACACGGGCTCCGGCACCGGGACCGTGGTCGACACCGACGAGCAGGCGATCACCGTCGATGCGAAGGCCGAGACCAGCCCGGTTGGCGACACCCCCGCCGCGGAGAACGCCGACATCACCTACCCCGTGAACGGCGGGCCGCTGAGCGTCAGCATCCCCTCCACCGGCGGCGGCGCTTTCCTGCTCGAGGGTGAGACCAGCGAGGGCACCTCGACGGTCACCCCCTACTACTCGGTGAGCAAGCCCGGCCAGGAGATCACCTTCAAGTCCTGCGGCGGTGCCACCACCGTGACCGACACCGACGCCAACGGCAAGAAGGACTTCCGGGTGCGCTGCACGACAGCCTCGGGTGATTTCCCGCTCGACGTGACCGCCGTAGCGATCGTTCCTACGAGGGCCGGAACCCTGCCGGTGCAGAGCTTCAAGGGTGCTTCCGACGGACACCGCGTCGACCCGTACTTCGCACGTCCGACGACCGTCGACCTGCAGCCCGAGAGCCTCGCCAACGTTCCCGTCAACACCTGCGCGAAGTTCACGGCCACGGTCAAGGATCAGAACGGCCGCATCATGCCGAACGCCAACGTCGACGTGCACGCGTCCGGACCGGATGAGGCTCTGAAGTTCGACGTGACCACGACCTTCGGCTCGCACGCGAACCAGGCTCCCGACAAGGGCGACCACACCAAGGAGCCTGGCTTCTCCTGCAACGCGCAGGGCACCGGGGGTTCCGCCGGTGCTGCCGACACCCAGGGCAACCACCCGGTCGCCGATGCGCCGGACCGCAAGCACGTCGAATCGAGGAGCAACACCAACGACAACGGGCAGTTCGTCTTCGCCCTCTACTCGACGACGACCGGCGGAACGCAGATCACAGCGTGGGCCGATCTCGACGACGACGACCTGCTGTGCAACACCGAGGCGAAGGATTCCTCGACGATCGGTTGGGCCACCGCTGCTCCTGCTACGGCTCCGGAGGCCGGAACGGTTCCGACCTGTAACGTCGCCGAGCCGTCCCCGTCGCCTTCGCCGAGCCCCTCGGCTTCGGGCTCGCCTTCGACGTCGCCTTCAGGCTCACCGTCCGGCTCCCCCTCGGGTTCGCCGAGCGGATCGCCGACCGCCTCGCCGAGCGAGTCCCCGACCGAGCCGGTGGTGAACGAGAACGAGCGCAACGTCTCGCTCAAGTTCAGGCACTCAGGCAACCGGTCGATGATCGCCAAGGGTCGCGTCACCTTGGTGGACGAAACGGATCACGAGGGCTGCACCCAGGGTGTGCCCGTCAAGATCCAGCGTCGGGCGAACGGCAAGTGGGTCACCGTGAAGCAGGTCTCCACCCGCAACACGGGCCGCTACGCCGTCGAGTTCCGTGACCGCCAGGGCAGGTACCGGGCCGTGGCTCCTCGGGTCGAGCAGGAATCCGGCTCCGAGGTCTGCCTCAAGGCCAAGGTAGTCAAGCGCCACAGCCACTAACACCGACACTCAGCGAAACGGGCCCCCACCGGGGGCCCGTTTCCTCGTAAGAATCTGGTCGAATATCGACCATTTCATTCCCCAGAAACCGGTGCACAGATGAAGCCCCCGCTCCGAACGATCCTGTTCATCCTCTCGGCCGCCGTCGCGTTCGCAGTGGCGACCTTCTTCGTGAGTGGCGAGGACAACGACGGCGACGGTGGAGGAACCCAGAGGTACCAGAGCGCGGCCGCGGTGGTCGAGGCCCTCGAGGCAGAGGGCGTCACCTGCCGTGACTACAAGAGGCTCGATGCCCCCCAGGAGTCGATCCTCGACTTCGGCCTCTGCTTCCTCTCCGAAGGCCACGAATACGAGAGCGACATCTACGTGTTCGAGGAAGCGTCGGCCCGAGACTCGTGGATCCAGAGCTTCGACGGCAAGGTCGGCATGCTTGTCGGAGAGAACTGGTTCATCACGAACGGTTCCGACAAGGAACTCAAGACATTGCAAGAGGCCCTCGGGGGCGAGATCCGCTAGGAGGACCTCGCGGCTCACGCTTGGATTACTGGAACCACTCCACGGTCGAGCGCACCGCGGCCTTCCATTCGGCCCTCGGCTCCCACTTGAGGAGAGCTTTGGCCGCGGAGATATCTGCGTAGGAGTGGCGGATGTCGCCGGTCCGCTTCGGGACGTAGAGGGGATCTATGTCGACCCCGACCACCTCGCACAGCGAGCGGTAGACCTCATT
>JBKHYB010000212.1:0-254 GCA_046565725.1 Actinomycetota bacterium | reverse complement strand
AAGACGTGTCCGTTGGCTTCCTTCGAAGCGTGCATCGCAGCGATGTTCGCCGCAACGACATCATCGATGTAGGTGAAGTCACGCGACTGTTCACCGTCCCAGTGGATCTCGGGAGCTTTGCCGCGTGTCAGCGCCGAGATGAACGCGGGGAACACCGCCGCATACTTGCTGTCGGCCGCTTGACCCGGCCCGAACACGTTGAAGTAACGGAGCGAGATCGTCGACAGACCCTTCACCTCGGTCCACACCCGGCA
>JBKHYB010000211.1:0-3771 GCA_046565725.1 Actinomycetota bacterium | reverse complement strand
GCGCACATCCCTTCCCGATGAACAGGGTCTTGACCAACCAGCGGTAGAAGATGCGCGTTCCTCCGATCCGCATCTTCGACAGAGGGAAGCGTACGGAAACGCTCGACTTATCGGCTCGCCACACGCTCACGCTCCCGACGCTGTAGTCGTTCTTGCGCTTGCGATCCCGGAACAGGTCTCCCAGCATCCGATAACCATCGGAACGAACGAGAACGTAGTAGTCGCTGCGTGCGGTACCGAACGTATCGAGTTGGATCAATACATAGCCTCGGTCCCAGATGCTCGCCGCCGTCCACCGCTCGAAGGTGAGCGTCTTCCACCGCGGCCGCGACCCGGCAGAGAACCGAACCTCGCTCGCGTCGAGTACCCCATCAGTGTCGTTGAGATCCGGTGGCGATGTGCTTTGGGCCAACGCCAACAGGGGCACGATCCCCACCGCGGCGATGACAAGTGCAACGAGGCTCGTCCGCCTCATCAAGACCCCCTCCGGAAAGATCTACGAACCGAGACGCCGAGCCATACCGCGGCGCCGATGCCAGAAACGATAAGCGCTACGGGAACGAGCTCGTCACTCGAAGGGCCCGACAGTCCGCCGTAGAGGGTGACGTCGCCGCGCAGCAGCACGATGGCGGCGAGGAGTACCAGGAACGAGTTCCGCGCGAGGGTCAACCGGTAGTCACGGACCTGCGTCTTGCCGAAACAGCCGCATGGAAGACGGTCCCCCTCGATCGCACGCAATCTCAGAACCGCTCCCGAGAAACCGGCCAGCAGAGCAAGGGCTGCAGCCGCTCCCAACCGCTGACTCTCGGTAACGATGAGACCCGCAACGACGACCTCTCCGATGGGGACGGCCCCGCGCAACACCCGTGATGCCGGTCCGAGCTTGTAGCGATCCAGGAGGCGTGACCACTCCGACCACCGGATGACCTTGGCGGCGGCGGACCAAGCGAACACCGCCACCAGGAGCAGCGCAGCGACCTTGACTATGGCATCGAACACGCGCGCATCCTATGGCCGTCGGCGGGCGCGGTTCGGTTTAGCCTGGGCCCGGTCCCGTCGAGAACGAAGGAAGGGTTGCCGTTGGAGGGCTGGTGGGCCGCGTCCTATGTGGTGCTGTGGGTTCTGGTCGTCATGCTTGCGGTGGTGGTGGTGGCTCTCGCACGACAGATCGGGACGCTGCATCTCCGCCTCGGCCCCCGCGGTGCTCTCGAGCTGGATGGCGAGGGGCCGGCCTTGGGAGAGATGCTGCCTCCCGCCAACACGCAAGATGTCAACGGCTCCGCGGTCACGTTGGGGGGACCGGGCGAAGCGCAACTCCTGCTGTTCGTCACGCCGGGGTGCGGTGTGTGTGAACAGGTCCTACCGTCACTACCGGCGGTCGCCGCGATCGGCTCTCATACCCCGTATGTCGTCACCGATGTGAATGCCGAAGAGACCCGCCTGGTCTACGGATCGAAACGGATATCGGCGCCGCTCATACCGGACCGAGAACTCGCAGCCGGGTACGGTGTTCCCGGCACTCCTTACGTCATCATCACCGGTGACGACGGTCTGGTCCGGGCCAAGGGAACCGTGAACAACCTCGAGCAGATGGAAGGTCTAGTGGATTCGGCGCGTAAGCGAAGGGCGACGGAGGTAAGCGATGCTTGAGTCGGCGGGCGAACATCTCTCTGTTGGGCTCGCCGAACGAACGACGAGGCGGTCCTTCCTCGGTCGTTTGGGTGCGGGAGTCGTGGCACTGGTCGGTGGCCCCTTCGTGGCCGCCGCCTTGAGGCCCGAGAGGGCCGAGGCGTACCACATCTGTGGCCACACCTACACGACCGGTTCGTGCCCCCACCCGTTCCACCCCGCGAGCCGCGTCGACAAGTTCGGCTATCCGATCCATCCCAAGTACGGCTATCCCGTGGACGACAAGGGCGACATCTACCGATCGAAGTCTCAGAAGCGCAGTCTGATGTGTCAGGAAACCGTGGCCAAGAAGTACCCGTACACCGGCAAGCCTCGATACGGCGGCGGCTGGAGCCGCTGTTGCAACGGCCGGGTGCGCCGGATCGCGGACTGCTGCAGCTACTCGACCCGCCGGATCAACGGCGACGCCTCGGTGACGGGCTACTGCTACGGAGGCACGAGGGTCTTCTGCATCGGCTACCGGGACACCAACGTCCGCTGCTAGCGGTTCCTGCTGGAGATGGAAGAAGGGGCCCCCGAGGGGGCCCCTTCTTGCTGCAGCCATCGTCTCTGTCTCACTGCGCACTTATCTCACCGGCGGTGATGGCCTTCTCGACGGTCTTGACGCCGTCCCAGAGGCTGGAGAACCACAGCGGTCCTCCCGAACCCTTGGTGCTGGCCTTCTGAACCGTGAAGCCAACCGTGTCGACACCGCCGGTCTTGCCGTCGGTCAAGACCAGTTGCAAGATCGCTCCACTGTCCACCGGCACCATCACCACGGTCCCATCATCCGCGTTGGCGATGACCTCGGTGATGTTCGCCTTAGCACTGAACGATGCCTTCCCCGTGGCGTTGTTAACGGTCAACGTCGAGATCGCGTTGGTCGTGATCTGGTAGGTATGCATCCTGGTGTCCAGCGAGCCGTCGGGCCTGCGCATCGTGTGGACCCTGAGCGAGACTTTGCCCTGAGGGTTCGTGCCGCTCTTGTTGTACTTGACGTCGAAGCTGAACTGAGATTCACCGCTGTCGGCCTTCAGGAAGCCCTGCGAGCCTGCGTTGGAGAAGGAGCCTCCAGCCCCAACGATCGTCCCGGGGGTCGCACGGCACACCGAGACCTCAACTTCATGCTCCGGTGGCTCCGCCATCCTGTAGGCGCCCTCGACCCGCACTCCCAAGGTGAAGGGCTCGCAGATCGACCCGGACTTCAACTCGTACTGGATGGTCGCCGCAGCGGTCCCGCCCTTCGAGCGGTCGTCGGGATCGATCCAGCCGACCGAAAGCATCTCGGCACCCTTGATCGGAGTCTTGGTCGTTCCGTCGACCCGATAGAAGGTCATCTTGGCCTTGGTGATGTTGCCCGGCCACGGGTCGCAGCCCGGGTAAGCAGGATCCGGGCAAACCTGGCTCGAGTAGTCCTGAACCACACCAGCGAGCGTCAACGTTGCGGTGCTCGACGTCGATGTGGTCGTCCACGACACCCTCTGTCCGACATAGGCGGTCTTTCCGACCGGGAAGGCATTCTCCGGTGTGACCCTCATGGCCGTGGTGCCGTTACTACCGGCATAGTTCGCGCTGTCGGGTGTGAATACGGCCTTCACGGTGAAGTCGGCCGGCAGGGTTCCCCCGATGCCATCCTCAACGGCCTTGACCATCGACACGGTTCGGGAAGCGGCGCCTCCAGCCACAGGCAGAGTGCCGTAACTCGTCGAGCCGACGAAGAACTCGACCGTTCCCTTGACCTCGCCGGGATCAGTTCCCTCGAGCGAAACGGTCGCCGAGAAGCGCGTGGTATCGCTGTACTGAACCGACGTCGGGTTGATCGACGCACTCGTCGTGGTGGTCCGGGGCTCGACGGTCAGCGTTCCGGCTTCATAGGTCAGTGAGTAGTTGGCTGCGGTCCCCCCGGAACACGACGTGGGATAGGTCCCAACCGGGTCTCCGGCCTGATAGGTCGTCGAGCAGGCCTGACCCGAGATGCTGGATCCGCCGTCCGAACCAACCCAACCCGAGTACGAAGGGGTGATCGTAGGCGCCGGTGCACCGAATTCGACCTCGGGGCTCGATGCCGTGACGGTCAGGGACTTCTTGTTGACCGTGAGGGTG
>JBKHYB010000210.1:0-3772 GCA_046565725.1 Actinomycetota bacterium | reverse complement strand
TCGTCGATCAGCTGCACGAAGAACTCGGTATCCGGAGCACTTATCGACGCGTACAAGGTGGCCATGATCGGCCCTGCGATCGCCGTCGGTCGGTCGAACTTGGCCGAAGCGAAGCTGAGCTCGTCGGGACCATCGGCCGTCGTTAGCGGTGAGCCTGCCGTGTGACCACCCTGATAACTCCACGCCTGACGCCCGCTACCCGAAACGTAGGTGGCCGTCTGGTGCTTCGGCGGCTTGTTCACGATCGAGCCATCGCCATCTAGATAGACATCGGTCCACTTCGTTCCTTCCAGCGGCCACGTTCTCGTTTCCAGGTTGTAGCCGCGGTCGTCGTTCTTGTCTCCCGCGGGATTCTCGAAGCGGGTCAGGACCGAGGAATGGGACGGGCCGTGAGGCCAGGAGCCGAACCGCTGCGGCTGAGTGTCGACGCCCAACCAGTGGTCCACCCAGGCCTTGCGATCGCGTTGGTTGTATGCGTCCGTCTGGGTGCCGTGGTCCCCGTTCGTCTGCACCAAACGGCGCGGGACGTCGGGAAGATGATCGAAGAGGTTGTACGGACCGCGCGGACCGGTCTGTTCATCGTTGAAAGCGCCCGTCATGTGGATCGGGACGTTGATCCTCTCGATGTACGTGATGAGTGAGCGGGACCGGAACCACTCGTTGTCGGTGTCCTGCAAACCCTGAACGATCGGATCATTGAGGATCGTGCGGCCGCGGGTCGAGAGGTTCTCGCCGCACTGGACGTTCTGATTCTCCACAAGTCCATCGAAGGTTCCCCCGCCGATGTCGTAGACGGGTCTGATCGCGCCGGTCCACAACAGCGGGAAACCATAGTTGCTGACACCACCCGGATACACGATGCCGCGGTAGAGATCATCGATGAGACCGGAGACGGTCACTGCATCGAGGCTCGGGGGCCGCGTCGCCGCGATCATCGTTCCGGTGATCCCGCCGTAGGAGTGACCATAGATCGCTATCTCGCCGTTGCTCCACGGTTGGTCGTTGATCCACTCGATCACCTCGTAGCCGTCGAGCGCGCTGCGCCATGAGAAGAGATCGAACTCACCGCCCGAGCAACCGGTCCCCCGCACCGAGGCATGGATCGTGAAGTAGTCCTTCTGATAGGGCTCGGTGAGGTAGCGACTGCCACGGCCCCCGCTGGGGTCGTCTCCATCCGCCGAACCGCCGTCGTACCCCGACATCTCGAAAACGGTCGGATAGCTCTTGCCTTCGATGTAGTTGTCGGGCTTACGGATGTTGACGGCGATCTTGATGCCGTCGCTCATGGTCACGTATCCGTTCGGACCCGCGTGGGCAGGGGTCGCCGGCGGCAGCAAGACCACCAGGAGAGCGGCGACGAGTACCGCGGGCAGCGAGCGGGTCACCATGCGGGTCAGGTTCATCGAACCTCCAGGTTGAAGGTGCTTTCGGATGCGATATCCCCTGATTTCTTCGGAGGTATGCCCGTTTCCTCCCTATGTTTCTGGAGCGGGACTAGTCATCGCTTGTTCCGACAGGCCTCGCGGCCGTGGGCGTGACCATCGCGGGACCACCCGCCATCCCGGCGAAAACCGGCCGGAAGGGCTATGAAGAGCGCCGGGACCGCCGCCGATGCTTGTGGTGAGCCCCCCTTCCTAGCTCAGACGTGAAGAAGGCCCCGGAACCAAGCCCCGGGGCCTTCTTCTTTATGTGGGTTCAGGCGAGGCCTTCTGCTTCGAACTCCCGCAGGAAACCTTCGAACAGACGACGGTGTCCTTCTTCGTCGTGCAGGATCTCGATCACCATATCCTGCGTGACGAAGTCGACCCCATCGCAGAAGTTGATGATCTCGTTGTAGTGCTCGATGGCGCCGGTCTCTGCCTCGATCACACCTTTGATGATGTGAACGATGTCGGTCTGAGTCTCGGGCGGCTGTAGGTACTTCTGCTCGGGGGTGAACTCCATCGAACCGGGAACCACGCCGTAGAGCTCCTTGATCCGGTTGGCGAAAGCCTGAGCATGTCCGAGTTCCTCCTGGATGTCTTGCCGGAGAGACTCGATGATCTCCTGAGCTCGGACCCCATCGGGGTTAACCGAGTTAGTGATGTAGTTCATCACGGTCTCGAGTTCCATCCAGTACGCCTTCGTCAGCATCTGGATGATCTGTTCGCGCTTGTCTTTGTTCTCGTCCGCCAAGATCCCCTGCGAAGCACTGCGGATCGCCAATACCATCACTCCCGTTCATTACTAGTGGACGTTCCTCTATCGCTGTTCCTACCCAGAGCCCGCCGAAGCTCACACGGTTATGCAACGCCGAGGGAGGCGAACACTTCCAGGCCCCTCAGAGCGAGGCCGACATCGTCCGCCCAGCCCTCCGGGGGCGCGCTCGCCAAGAGTTGGTTCACGAAGAAGTCGACGGTTGCGTGCTCGGCCGGGATCCCGGCCGCCGCCCAGAACGTGAGGGCCGTGGCCCACTCCCAGGGGCCCCACCAGCCCTCGTCGTTCTCTCGGCACCAACGGAGGGCCCACTCCGACATCTCGTTGTCGGCTCCCGCCCGCATCCAGTAAGCACCCGCAGCCGCGAACGTCGGATAGGCCCCACCGGTGAAGCGCCCCTGCATGTCTGCTTCGCCCCTGAGCAGGTCGAAGGCTCTCCCACCTGGGTCCCGGCCCACGGCCAGCAGCCCGCAACTCGCAGAGGCCGTGGCCCAGACCCTCGACCCACCGGGGGTGTCGAGCTCGCCGGGGACGTCGTCCGGGCGGTCGAGCCACGCCATCGCCGGCGTCTTGGCCTCCTCCAGGTAATCGGCGGCCACGGCGGCCACTCCCGAATCCCGAGCCCCGAGGATCGTGAGATGACACAGCAGCTCACCTGTGGCTCCGGGCGAAGGCCCCGCTCCGGCGGGGCCGAGGCTGCCGCCCAGCGGATCCTGGTAGCCGATGTCGGGCATCTCTCCGGGGTCTTGCCCCGCGAGGCGCCTCGCCCTCCACCCGTGCCAGGGGTCGCCAGATGACAAGGCTCGCTCGAGTGTGGCCTCCGCGTCGATCATGGCGGTCACCATACGCGCCGTGCCCGCCACCCTAGAAACCGACCCCGCGGCCCTTCTCGCGGTGGTCGGGTTCCGGCTCCTCCGGGGTTCGGTTAGCCGGCCGTTGGGGCAGGATGGCCATCCCGGGTAGGTGCGTGCGGTCCCCCGACCACGGGCCCGGAGGCGCGACGACCGCATCGGCCAACGAATACGCGACGGACTCGTAGTTGACCCGCCACCCTCGGAAATGGGTCCAGGCTTCCTCAGGCCCTCGCTCCATCGGGTATCCGATGGCCTCGAGTTTGTGGACGGCCCCGAGGAAATCTTCGAAGGTCAGTTCCACCGGATCGTCGGGGAAGGGGTCCGGGTCGTACGTGATGTTGTTGGCCTGGGCGATCTCGCGCAGGCACAGGAAGCCCATGCGGATGCATAGGCGAGCTTCGCTGGGCGCGGTTGTGGGGTTGAGGGCCACGTGCATCGCTCCGGCGTCCATCACGGCGAGGAGACTGAGCACCCACGACCTCAGGGGGGCCGGAGATCTCAGGTGGATCAATACCGGATACGACGAGTGACTCTCGGCAACGTCGGCAGCCCACTGCTCCCATTCCGCGAACAGATACGGAAGGTTGTCCATGATGCGGACGTTGTGGTGACGGATAAGGATCTCGGGCCCCCACGCGGGAGCGCCCGCACGACTCTGCAACATCGTCACCAAGGTCTCTCGCCGGTTGAACGAGGCATAGAGCGTAGGCAGGTAGGCGATC
>JBKHYB010000209.1:0-3781 GCA_046565725.1 Actinomycetota bacterium | reverse complement strand
TCGCCTATGAGGGAGAGAGCATGTTCCACACGGTGGCCGCCGACAACCTTGCCGAGATCGTTCGTTTGGCAGCCGAACGGCCCGAGACCCGAGTCTTGAACTCTGGAGATCCGGAGCCTCCCACCGTTCGAGAGATCGCTTCGGCGATCGCCGGCGTTCTTTCGTACGAGTGGGAGCAGATTCCGGTGCCGAGACGGCTTTCCGGTGATCCCTTCCTTGAGAACCCGTGGGCCGTTCCGAGACCATGGGTCCTCGACATGACGAAGGCGCACCACGACCTCGGCTATCGACCGGTGACGACGTATACGGAGCGGATCGCCGACACGGTCGAGTGGATCGTTCAGAGGGTTTCAGGCCTGGGGGACCAGGCCTTTTCGGACGCGATCCCATACCTTCCGCGGGCGTTCGATTACCGTGCCGAGGACGTCTTCCTACGAACCATGGGGTCGATGCAAGGCTGACATCAAGGGTGATCGACCGGGGGCCTGTCGGAAGGTGCTATACCTCGCCAAGGTGATACGGGACGCTCGCTACCACCACTCCCGGCTCGAACAGCATCCGGCGCTTGACGATGAGTGCGGTCTGGTTGTGCAGCACCTGATGCCTGGTCTTGCTCACCACGAACTCGGGGATGACCACCGTCACCACGCGCTCCCTTCCGTCCGCCCTGAATTGCTTGATGTAGCGAGAGAGGGAGCCGCCGATGTCTCGGAATGGAGCATCTTGGATCTCGAGTGGGTGAGGGATCCCCGCCCGGATCCAGTCATCACCGAGGTGCACGATCTCTTCTTGGTCCAGTCCGAAGGAGACCGCCCGGATGTCGGTGGCGCGGAGCGTTTCGGCGTACTCGATCGCCTGGAGGGTCACGTTATGAACGCCCGAGACGAGTACCAACGCGTAGTTGCGTCCCGGTTCTTGTGCCTCGTCGAAGTCGGGGTCCATGTCTGCCTTCACCAGCGGCACGTTGATGACCTGCACCCCTCGCTCGCGGAGGAGCGAGCCCTTCAAGCGGGTGAGAGCGGAGGGACGGATGATCTCCCAGAGGCTCTTCGAGGCGAGTAACTCGGGGACGACGAGGCTGAGGAAATGATGAGGACCTATTCCGAGGTCAGCCTTGCGCTGTCTGATGAAAGCCTTCACCTTCTTGCGGGTCGAACCTCTCGAGGGGAGGACGCTGAGGGGGATGTCGGGGGCCAGCCGTTTCCAGGTCGCCGAGACGCCCGGGTCTTCCGTGAGTGCAATCAGGGATTCGGGACGAACCGATCGCATGTAGCCGACCGCTCGGGCAACCGCGTCGTCCATCTTCGGGATGAAGATCACCGCGTGTTGGTGACCGGCACGGCGGTCGGGTGGCACGCGGTCCGGGTGGGCCAGGTCGGCCTTGACGGCCTCGTAGTGGCGATGGATCTGGCGCATCACCAACAGGAGGATCGGGGTGGCTATCACGACGAGATAGGCGCCTCCCGAGAACTTGGTCGCGATGACGACCATGAGGACGATCCCCGTGACGGTCCCACCGAACGCATTGATGACGATGCTGCGGCGCCAGCCGGGTTCCCGCACGCGTTTCCAATGTCGCACCATCCCGAACTGCGACAAGGTGAAAGATACGAAGACGCCTACGAGGTAGAGCTGGATCAGACGGTTCAGGTCGGCGTCGAACAGGATGATCAGCAGGAGTGCGACTATCGCCAGGATGACGACACCGTTCGAGAACACGAGACGGTCGCCACGGTTGACGAACTGGTGAGGCATGTACCGATCCTTGGCAAGGATCGACGCCAGACGCGGGAAGTCCTGATATGCGGTGTTCGCAGCGAGGATCAGGATCGCTGCAGTCATGATCTGCACCACGTAGAACATGGGGCCGCCAGTGAAGATCGTGTCGGCGATCTGAGCAACGACGGTCTGATGATCACCGTGCTCGAAACGGACACCTGTGTTATCGGCCAGCCACGAGATGCCGAGGAACATCGAGATGGACAGGAAGCCCATCCACGAGAGCGTCGTCGCGGCATTGCGCGATTGCGGGTAGCGGAAGGCAGGAACGCCGTTGCTGATCGCCTCGACACCGGTCAGGGCCGTTGTTCCTGCGGCGAAGGCTTTGAGTATCAGGAATAGGTCGAGGGCATGGTTCTCGTGCAGCGCACGCGTCGCACTCTCGGCCTCCGGGCACCCGCCCAGGCATCGGACGAATCCGGTGACGAGCATGATGTAGATCGCGAGGACGAATCCGTAGGTGGGGATAGCGAAGAAGGTGCCGGACTCCTTGACTCCCCTCAGGTTCATGAGCGTAACGAATGCGACGAAGCCGGTGGCCAACAGGATCTTCCGATCCACCAGTCCGGGTGCGGCGGATGTGATGGCATCCACGCCGGCGGTGATCGAAACTGACACCGTCAGCACGTAGTCGATCAAGAGGGCGGCAGCAGCTAACAACCCGGCGCTCTCACCGAGGTTCTCCTTGGAGACGATGTAGGCACCGCCACCGTTCGGGTAGGCCCTGACCGTCTGCCTGTAGGACACGATGACGATCGTCAGGAGACAGGCCACTGCGATCGTTATCGGGAAGATCAGAGCCAGTCCGGCGGATCCGGCCATCCCGAGGACCAGCATGGCCTCCTGGGTCGCATAGGCGTTGGACGAGAGCGGGTCGGAGGAGAACACCGGCAGGGCGATCGTCTTGGGCAGAAGGGTGTGCTCGAGCTCACCCGAAGACATCGGGCGGCCCACGACCAACCTCTTGAAAGCGGTCTGGATCCTGCTCAATGGCCTATCCCGTGTTCCGGCCCCGGCACGAGGTCGTATTCGGGATTCAGGACGAGCGGCTCGCCTGTCGGATCCTGACCGATGACCCCTTCCACGATTATGCCCATCCCCAAGGTGATGCCCTGGAGAGCCTGGCGGCCTAGCCACTTGGCCAGCATCTGCCCCGTCCCGTCGATGAAGGTGGCCTCGATCGAGCCACTGCCCTCTCGAGGGTCGATCCTGATGTTGTTGATGACGCCCGCTACCCTTGCCCGGTGACGGGGCTGGAGGTCCTTGATCGGCGTGACACCTTCGATATTCGCGATCCAACGAGTCAGGTTTTCGGCCCTCGCCTCGTGGGGCGACCGGGTAAGGCTGTCCAGGAATCTGCGGAGCTTAGTCACGACAGGGAAGTATGTCAGTATCTCGGATGCTTATCTGAGCGCGTAGAAGGAAGGCTTCTCAAGTGCACGTAATCATCGCAGGGTGCGGTCGAGTGGGATCCGAACTCGCCGCCAATCTCGAGCGACTTGGCCACGATGTGGCGGTGATCGACAAGGCAGCGTCGTCCTTCGACCGGTTGAAGCCAGGCTTCGCAGGAAAGAGGATCGTGGGGTTCGCTTTCGACCGAACGGTCCTCGACGAGGCAGGGATCAAGGAGGCCGGAGCGTTCGCATCGGTCACCAGCGGCGACAACTCGAACATCGTGTCGGCGCGTGTGGCTAAAGAGCACTTCCGAGTCCCACACGTCGTGGCTCGGATCTACGACCCCCGCCGCGCCCAGATCTACCAACGTCTAGGGATCCAGACCGTTGCCACCGTGCGTTGGACGACCGATCAGATGCTGCGACATATCCTCCCAGATGACGTGCCGGTGGCCTATACCGTCGACAACGGTGAGGTGGTCGTCACTGCCGTTTACGCTCCTGCAGAGGTCGTCGGCAAACATGTGACCTCACTCGACCATGAGGGGAGATGGAGGGTGGTAGCGCTATCTCGGTTCGGTGTACCTCGCGTACCAGAGAAAGACCTG
>JBKHYB010000208.1:0-3799 GCA_046565725.1 Actinomycetota bacterium | reverse complement strand
GCGTGAGGCCGGGTCGTCGCCTACGAGGATGGTGGCCAGCCCTGGCACGATCCCTCGTTCCCCGAGTTGCTTGACCCGCCGGGCCACGTCACCCCTGACCTCGGCTGCGATGGCCTTACCGTCGATGATCTTGGCTGTCATAGTGCGTCCTTGTTCGGTGAGGTGGCCATCCTACCGGTGTGCCTGGGGACAGAACAGGACGAACCCGGCGACGATGGAAGCTCGAAACGCGTCCAGCGTTCAAACTTGACGACCCATGGATCAGTTCAGCGACGACGACGCCCGCAGCCCCGCAGAGCCGCTACCGAGCAGCACCCACGTAGCGGTGCAAGCGGACCATGCCCCGCCACCGGCGAAGTCGGGTCGGGTCGGCATCTTCCGGCCTTTGCGGATCAAGGATTTCGCGCTCCTCTGGACCGGCATGACGGTCTCCCTGGCGGGTGATGGGATCTTCCTCGTCGCGATCGCCTTCCAGGTGTACGCGTTGGCGAACGACCCCGGGGCGCTCTCGCTGGTGTTCTTCGCGTGGACGGGTACCGCCACACCGATCTTCCTGTTGTCGGGGGTCATGAGCGACCGGTTCGATCGTCGCTTGATGATGATCGCGGCCGACATCATCCGGGCCGGAGCACTCGCGGTGATGGGCTTCCTCTCGGTCACGGGCGATCTCACACTGACGCACATGTACATCGCGGCGGCGGCCTACGGGTTCGGCGACGCGTTGTTCATGCCGGCCTTCACGGCGATCGTTCCCGACATCGTTCCGAAGCATCTGCTGTTGGAAGCCAACTCCCTGGATTCTTTCGTCCGGCCGCTCACACAGAGGATGCTCGGCCCGGCTCTCGGGGGGGCATTGATCGCGATGGTGGGTCCCGGTCAAGCCTTCATCGTCGACGCCGTCACGTTCGTCTTCTCTGCTGCATGTGTCGCCGCGATCGGGAAACGGCCTCAGGTCAAGAGGCAGACCGGTCTGCGATCGGCCATCGGTGACATCGCCGACGGGTTCCGATTCGTGCGAGCGCACACCTGGATCTGGGGAACGCTACTGTCGGCATCGGTGGGGCTGCTGGCTTTCATCGGTCCCCTCGAGGTGCTCGTCCCCTACGTGGTGAAGAACCAGATGGGAGGCGACGCGTCCTCCTACGGACTCATCCTCGCGATCGGCGGCGTGGGCGCCGTCATAACCTCTGTCGCGATGGGGCAGTTCGGACTCCCCAAACGACACATCACCTTCATGTACGGCGTCTGGGGCGTGGGCGTCCTGCTCGTAGCCACGTTCGCTTACGCCGATCGGGTGTGGCAGGGCATGATCGCCAGCTTCGCCATGACAGCCATGTTCACGGCCGGCATGATCGTGTGGACGACCCTGCTGCACAAGCTCGTTCCCGCCGACATCCTCGGGCGGGTGTCTAGTCTCGACTGGTTGATATCGACCGGGCTCGTGCCCGTGTCATTCGTTCTCACCGGGCCCATCGCAGAAGCCATCGGGGTGGACAACACGTTGATCGGAGCCGGTGTGATCGGGTGCATCCTGACATGGGTGTTCTTGCTGCTCCCGGGCATCAGGGACACCGAGAAGGACGCATCCGCTCTCGCGGAGACGGTGGAGTCGGCCCGGGTCTAGTGGCGGAAGTGGCGGCGGCCCGTGAAGACCATGGGGATGCCGTGCTCGTTGGCGGCGGCGATCACCTCATCGTCACGCACCGAACCACCCGGCTGGATCACGGCAACCGCTCCCGCCTCTACGGCGGCGTCGAGCCCATCTCGGAACGGGAAGAAGGCATCGGATGCGCATACCGTGCCCTTGGCGCGGCTGCCGGCCCGGAGTGCGGCCAGTTGGGTGGAATCCACCCGGCTCATCTGTCCGGCTCCTACACCGACCGCGACACCGTCGCGGGCGAGCACGATCGCGTTCGAACGAACGTGTTTCGCGACGACCCATGCGAAGCGTAGGTCACGCCACTGTTCCTCTGTGGGCTGCGCCTCCGTCACGACCTGGGCACCCTCGGCGAGGTCCGGCCCATCGACCGACTGGAGCAATAGTCCCCCTGCAACGCTGCGCAGGTCGACCCCAGAGGCTGTCGCCGGTTCGGCGGTGAGGATGCGGAGGTTCTTCTTGGCGGTCAACACCTCCAGAGCCGCGTCTTCGAAGGCCGGTGCGATCACGACTTCGCAGAAGATCTCGGAGATGAGCTTGGCGGTGTCGCCGTCGCAGGTCTCGTTCAGGGCGATGATGCCTCCGAAGGCGGATGTCGTGTCGCACTCGAAGGCGAGGCGGTAGGCATCCGAAAGAGACCCAGCGATCGCCACGCCGCAGGGATTGTTGTGCTTCACGATCACGCAGGCGGCCCGGCCCGGCTCGAATTCCGCCGCGAGGCGGAGCGCCGCGTCGAAGTCGAGGATGTTGTTGTAGCTGAGCTCCTTCCCCTGGTGCTGGCGCATGGAGGGGACGCCGACCGGGTTGCCGGCCTCCGCGTAGAACGCCGCCTGCTGGTGCGGGTTCTCGCCGTAGCGGAGCTCCTGCACCTTGTCGCCCCAGAACAGCAGACGATCGGGCCACGGCTCATCGCGCCCCAGGTAGTTCGAGATCGCAACGTCGTAGGCGGCGGTGTGTCGGAAGGCTTCCAGGGCTAGCTGCCTGCGGGTGTCCTCCGAGATGGAACCGGATGAGCGGAGTTCTTCGACTATCGAGGGGTAGCGAGCCGGGTTGACCACAACGGCGACCGAGTGGAAGTTCTTCGCCGCAGCCCTCACCATCGCAGGTCCACCGATGTCGATGTTCTCGATCGCGTCGTCTTCGCTCACGTTCGGATCGGACACCGTCTTCTCGAACGGGTAGAGGTTGCACACCACGATATCGATGGCCCCGATCCCCATCTCGTCCAGCTGATCGATATGGGTCTGCTTACGCCGGTCGGCCAGGATGCCGCCGTGGATCTTCGGATGGAGCGTCTTCACCCGCCCCTCGAGGATCTCGGGTGAACCCGTCACGTCGGAGACCTTCACGACCGGAACCCCGGCGGCGGCCAACTCGGATGCCGTCCCACCAGAGGAGATGATCTCGATGCCCAGCGACGACAGCTCGCGTGCCAGATCGATGACACCCGTCTTGTCGGAGACGCTTATCAACGCGCGTTGGACTGCCACCTGTTGCTCCTTATCTCTGTTCGATCTTGACGATGCCGTCCTCGACCCGCACGCGGCCTTCGAGGAACAAGCGGCACGCGTTCGGGAGGAGTCGGTGCTCCACCGCCTTGATGCGTTCGTGTAACGAGGCCTCCGTGTCGTTCTGCTCCACCCTTACCGCCTCCTGCAACACGATCGGTCCGTGATCGACCTCGTGATCGACCAGATGGACGGTCGACCCGGTCACCCTCACCCCAGCCGTCAGAGCATCCCTCACGGCATGGGCGCCCGGGAAGGCCGGCAGCAGGGCCGGATGCAGGTTGATCAGACGGTCGGCGAAGGCGTCCACGAAGACGGGCGACAGGATGCGCATGAAACCGGCCGAGACCACAAGCTCGGGTTCGAACCGGGCGACCTCGTCCCGCAACACGCGGCTCCAGGTCTCGCGGTCGGGGTGGTCCGAAGGCTTAACCACAGACGTCTCGATCCCTCGCCGAGTGGCAGCCTCAAGGCCCGTGCAGTCACGATCTGCGAGCACGGCGACTATCTCGCCGGGAACCTCGTGGCGCTCGCATGCCTCGGCCAAGGCCTCCATATTGGAGCCGCTACCAGAGATGAGAACCACTATCCGACCCGACACACCGTCACCTTAAGTCAGGGCCTGGATCAGCTC
>JBKHYB010000207.1:0-3816 GCA_046565725.1 Actinomycetota bacterium | reverse complement strand
GGACGCACTCGCCACCATCGATCGCAGCCCGTCCGATGTCACCCGGCTGATCCTGACGCACACCCACATCGATCATTACGGGCTCGCCGGCAGGCTGAAACGCGAGACCGGCTGCGAGGTGTGGATACACGAACACGGCGATGAGGAGCTCGAGATCCTGCGGAACCCCGAGAAGGTGGCCGCGCAGCTCCGGGAAACCTATGCCGACCACGGCATCACCGGAGACGAGCTAGAGGAACTCACGAGCCACGAGGACTGGCGCCGTTTCGTCTCCGAGGTGATAGGTGCCGACCGTTGGGTCAAAGGAGACGAGTCGGTGTCCATCGGGGGCCGAGAGTGGTCGCTCGTCCACACCCCCGGGCATGCTCTCTCACACGTGTGCCTGTTCGCGGAAGACGATTCGATCCTGATCTCGGGAGACCATCTCTTAGGCAGCGTTACTCCGCACATCGATTTCCGTCGGGGGCACGGCGACCCCCTGGGTCAGTTCCTGGACTCGCTCGAGAAGGTCGAGAAGTTACAGCCGGAGCTGGTGCTCCCCGGCCACGGCCGTCCGTTCTTCGATGGGGCCGAACGCGCTCGCGCCACGCTGCGACACCACGAGCGGAGGTTGGGCGCGGTGTTGCAGGTGATCCGGAGGAACGCGTGCACCGCCGATCAGATCACCGAGGAGATCTTCGGCCAGTCGTTGCTGAACTTCCAGAAGCGGCTCGCTCTCGGAGAGGCGCTCGCCCACATCCATTACCTCCGACTGCGCAACGAGATCGAGAGGATCGAGCAGCCCGACGGCACCCGGCTCTACCGCAAGGTGTCGCGCCGGCCGGTTCGGGAGGCCGAGGAGTGACGCTATCCATCGTGGGGGCCGCGTCACTGATCGCCCTGGACGGAGAGGGACCGATCCGTGGACGAGCCGCATCACAGGTGAGCGTCGATCATGCCGTCGGTGTGGCCGTCGAGGAGGGCCGCATCGCCGAGGTCGGCCGCGTCGCGGGAGGTTCTACAACTTTCGATGCGGCAGGTTGCACCGTCGTGCCGGGCTTCGTGGACCCTCATACGCATCTGCCCTTCTACGGATGGAGAGCGGATGAAGATGGGGCCCGCCTAGCAGGGATCCGCTACGGATCGATCCATGCCGAAGGGGGTGGCATCTATCGATCTCAGCGGCTGCTGGCCGAGGCGTCCGATGACGATGTCATCTCGTTCTGTCGAGACATCGCAGCTTCCATGCTGCGTAAGGGAACGACCACCTTCGAAACGAAGTCCGGCTACGGCTTGACGGTCGAAGACGAACTGAGACAGTTGCGCCTGGCCAAACGGCTCGCCTCCGAGGTCCCCCAGGACGTGGTCACGACCTTCCTGGCAGCGCATGCGGTCCCAGAGGGTTACACACAGGGAGCGTGGATAGGCGAGATCACCAAGGCCTTCGACGCCGCCGCCGGCGAAGCGCTTTGCGAAGCGGTCGACATCTATGTGGAGACGATCGCTTTCGGCCTCGAACACGCGGCCCGCCTGTCCGAGGAAGCAGGGTCCAGGGGATGGGCGATGCGCGTGCACGCCGACCAGCTGGAGAACGGCCAGACGGCTTCGATGGCGGCGCGCTGGGGGTTCCGTTCCGCCGACCATCTGAATCACAGCTCGTTAGATGCGGTGGACGATCTCGCGGCGAGCGACACCGCCGCGGTGCTTCTTCCGGGGGCGACCTTCACCTTGCGCCAGTCTAAGAAGCCGCCGGCGCGCGAGCTGCTAACCGCCGACGCGATCGTGGCCCTTGGGACGGATTTCAACCCCGGGACGTCACCTATCCACTCGATGCCTCTGGTCGTGGCGCTCGCGTGCCGTCTCTACGGGCTGCGGCCGTTGGAGGCCCTCGTTGGAGCAACCGCAAACGCCGCGTACGTGCTGGGTCGGGACGATCGCATCGGACGACTTCGTCCCGGCCACGCGGCGGACATCGTGGTCCTGGATGCGGACGGGTTCGAGCACGTTGCGTATCGACCCGACGCGGACCTCGTTCTCGCGGTCTTGAAAGACGGCGAGTTCGTTTACCTCGCGCCGGGGGCCGAGGACCGCTTCAAGGGTTAGATCTACTCGAGTGGGAGATCGACGCCGTTCGGGTTCCTCTCGAGGTCCTTCCGGCGGTCTTCGAGGTCCTGGATCCGGTGGCGAAGCGTCACCTCGGCATCCCTGAACTTCCGCAGCTGTTCCTTGGCTTGGCGGATCTTCTGGGTTGCCTGCTCCTCGGCGGCAGCCACGATCTTGTCGGCGCTCAAACGGGCATCCTTGTCTAGCGTCGCAGCGTTGCGCTTCGCCTCACGGATCAGCACCGTGTACTCGGCGCGAGCTTCGTTGCGCATCTTCTTGCACTCCTCGGTGATGCGCGCCTTCAGGGTCGCCATCTCGGCCTCTATCTTGGCGGCGTAGCCGTCGGCCCGCTCCTTGATACCCGCAGCCTCTTCTTCGGCCCGTTTGATGATGGCCGAACCTTCGTCTTCGATCTGCGTGCGCCGGTCGGTGAGGTCCCGTTCGATCCGTGTTCTTTCGGCCTCGAACTCTTCCCTGTGGGTCCTCAACTCGTTCTCTGCGGCTGCGGTCATCGCTTCTGCGGTTTCGTTGGCCAGTTGGAGTAGACGCCCCGCCTCCGCTCCCAGAGCCTCGAAGGGTTTGTCGTCATCGATGCTTTCCAGCCTGGCGAGGAGGTGACGCACCTCGCTGGCCACCAGCGAGAGGAACGAGTCCACCTCGTCGCGGTCATAGCCGCGCACCTTGATAGTGAACTCGGCCTTCTCGATCCCCTCGGCAGTGATGTTGCCTTGGACGTAGCTCGGCTCGCTCACGACGCATCTCCCTCGTCGTCGCGGACGCCCTCGGCGATCTCCTCGCCCTCGTCGGAGACCTCCAGATCGAGCAAGGATGCCCCCAGGTCGATGTTGTCCGGCAACGAGATGTCGGTGTCTAGATCGTCCAACGCTGCTGCAGCGGCGAGCAATCTGTCTCGGATGACGGCGCCGTGTCCTGCTACCGATGTGATCTGGTCCTGGAGTTCCGCAACCCTCGCACGAGCGTAGGCGACCCTCTCGGCGGCATCCTGCTCCGCTTTCCGGCGTATCTCGGCGGCGGTCCTCTCGGCCTCTTCGATCGTCTTCTGCGCGATCTGCCGGGCACGCTCCTTGGTCTTGACCGCTTCGGTGTCGGCTTCGGCCGTGATCCTGGCCGCCCACTCGTGAGCGTGTTGGATCAAGGCTCCGAGTTTGTTCCCGACCTCTGCATAAGTGACTTCACCGCTGCGCGCCGCGCCCACGAGTTCGGAAGTTTGTTGCTCGGCCGCCACCACCCGACCTCCCATCGTTCCTCCTGTCGCCCCTGTCCGGACGGCATCCCGCCCCGAGCGGCCATCGGCCGCGGGGCAGAGATTGACACATCTGGCCGGAGGGCGGAGAACCCTTACTCGACGGGGCCTGCGGCCTCTGCTACCGCGGCGTGGAGAGTGCCGTCGGCCACGAGACGTCTCACGGTTTCGATCTCGCCACTCAGCGACCGGTCCTCTTCGAGCGTAGGCGAGACCTCCCTGATGGCGCCGAGAGCCGCCCGGGTTCCCGCGGCAGGTTCGAGGGGGGAACGTAGGTCGATCCCCTGGGCGGCGGCGAGAAGCTCGATCGCGATCGCGCGCTCGGTGTTGACGAGTATCGACATCGCCTTGCGAGCCGAGGTAGCGCCCATGCTCACGTGATCCTCTTGCCCGGCCGATGTCGGGATCGAGTCCGACGAGGCCGGGAAGCACAGGCTGCGGTTCTCGGAAACCAGAGATGCCGCCGTGTA
>JBKHYB010000206.1:0-3839 GCA_046565725.1 Actinomycetota bacterium | reverse complement strand
CGAAAGGACCTTTGGCCATCGCCTTGCCCGGTAGCACGAGGAGGGCCAGGTTCGAGATCGCGATCAGGATCTTCCCCACCGGGTTGAACAGCCGGCCCAGCAAGAGAACCGGCCGAGCCATCATCAAGGCGGCCTTCTCGGTGCGCTGAACGGTGTAGGTCTTGGGAACCACCTCGGCGAACACGAAGATCACGAAGGTCATGACCGAAGCCGCGACCGCCTCTCCGCTGGTGCCCCACCGCTCGATCGCCATACCCGTGGCCAGGGCGGTACCGGTGATGTGGGCCACCAGAGTGAGGAGCAACACCACGTTCAGGTATCGAGCGGGGTCTTCAACGATGCGCACGAGTGCCTCGGCCCCCGGCTTCTTCTCTTGTGCCAGGTGAAGCGCCTTAACCCGGTTGGTGCGGGAGATGGCCGTCTCCGACATCGCCAGCAGCGCGGCCAAGACCAGGAGCAAGAAGATGCCGACGAGGGCGACCAGGTCACTCATCTTCGGGCTCCTCGAACGACTTCAGCAGCTCGGCCATCCGGCCGTCCATCTTCGCCTTGTCCTCCGCACCTTGGTGGTCATAGCCGAGCAGGTGGAGCGTTCCGTGAACCAGTAGCGTGTCCAGTTCCTCCGACAGAGAGTGTCCGATCTTCTCGGCGTTGGTAGCCGCGACCTCGGGGCAGATCACGACGTCGCCCAGCAGGTAGCCCTCCTCTTCGTCTTCTTCCATCAGTGGGAAGGCAAGGACATCCGTCGCGTAATCGTGGCCCGCGTAGCGGTGGTTGAGTTTGCGCATGTGGTCGGCCGTGACGTACAGCACGGAGAGTTCGGTCTCATCCGAAAGCTTCTCGGCCCTCAGCGCGTGGCGCGCCAGTGCCGCCGAGCGCTCGACATCGATGGTCCTATCCTGTTCGTTGGCTACGAAAACGTTCATAGGCAGGGGCATCAGCCCCCGGAAGCCCCCATGTGTTTGGTGGATTCGGAATAGATCCGGTATGCCTCGACGATGTCCTGAACGATCCGGTGGCGCACGACATCGCGGGCGTCCAGGTGCGAGAACGAGATGCCCTCGATCTCCTGCAGCACCTGTTCGATCACGACCAGGCCCGAACGCGCCCCGGCAGGGAGGTCGACCTGAGTGACGTCACCGGTGACCACCGCCTTGGAGCCGAACCCCAGGCGGGTCAGGAACATCTTCATCTGCTCCGGGGTCGTGTTCTGAGCCTCGTCCAGGATGATGAACGAATCGTTGAGCGTGCGGCCCCGCATGAACGCGAGCGGAGCGATCTCGATCGTGCCCTGCTCCATGTACCGGTTCATGGTTTCCGGCTCGAGCATCTCGTAGAGAGCGTCGTAGAGAGGCTTCAGGTATGGGTCGATCTTCGCGGCAAGGTCGCCCGGCAGGAACCCCAGCCGTTCACCTGCCTCGACCGCCGGACGGGTCAGAACGATGCGCGACACCACCCCCGCTTTCAGGGCCTGGATCGCCATCGCCACGGCGAGATAGGTCTTGCCCGAGCCCGCCGGACCGATGCCGAAGACGATCGTGTTCTCTCTGATGGAGTCGACGTACGCCTTCTGACCGATCGTCTTGGGACGGATCGGCTTGCCCGTGTGGGTGAGCACGACGGTGTCCGAGAGCACCTCGGATGGCCGCACGGAACCCTCCGACTTGACCATCTCGATGGAGCGACCGATCGCCTCCGAGGTCAGGACGTGACCCCTGTCGAGAAGACTGAGGAGTTCCTCGAAGAGCTTCGAGACACGTTCGGTCTCCTCGACCTCGCCGGTGATCATGATCTCGTTCCCTCGAACGAGGATCTCGGTCTCGAAGGCCTGCTCGATCAGTTTGAGGAGTTCATCCCTGGCCCCCACCAACCCCACCATGTCGTGATGACCGGGTACCAGGATCTTGACTTGCGCTTTAGCCAGCATGTTGTGCTCCGAGTCTACTGCCCCGCCTTCATCATCCGGGAGGCCATGAGAAAGAACGTCCGCCAAGGATATGGACGTGGAGGTGGAAGACGCTTTGACCCGCCTCGGCCCCCACGTTGGTAACCAAACGGTAACCGCCCTCGACCCCTTCCTTGCGAGCGATGTCGGCCGCCACCTCGAACATCTCCCCCAGCAAGCCTCCGTGGTCGGCCGTGAGATCCGCGGCGGAGGCGATGTGGTCCCGTGGGATCACCAGGACGTGGGTCGGAGCCGCCGGGTTGATATCGCGGAACGCGTAGACCCGCTCGGTGGATGCCACCTCGGTCGAGTCGATCTCGCCCCGAGCGATCTTGCAGAAAAGACAGTCGTCCACCTTCACCTCCCCGCCGGCCGAGCGATCAACCGGTCGCTGTCATCAGTCGTGCCCACCAGATGTCCCCGGATACCGTCGGCACGGACCTCGGTCCCCTGGACGTAGCAGGTCTCCCCCAACAGTCCCTCGCCTTCGAACCACACGCGTACATAGTCACCGGTCTGGCCCGAGCAGATACCGACGCCGTCGGTGACCCTGGAGTCTTCGACCAGAACCTCGAGGGGCCGGTCCAGATGTGCCCTGAGGAACCGTCCCCGTATCTCGTTACCAAGATCGATCAGTCGCTTCGACCTGAGCTTCTTGACATCGGGATGCACGGCATCGGGCATCTCCGCGGCGGCAGTATCGGGCCGGGATGAATAGCGGAACACGTGGAGTTTGGAGTACTGCAGCCTGCGGACGACATCCATCGTGTTCTCGAACGCCGCGTCGGTCTCGGTTGGGAAACCCACGATGATGTCCGTAGCAAGCGCCGCGTCGGGTATCAGGTCCTTGGCTCTCTCGACGCGCTCGATGTACTCGTCGATCCGGTAAGGCCGGTGCATCGCTTCGAGAACACCATCGTCACCGGATTGCAACGGAACGTGAAGGTAACGGCAGAAGCGCGGTTCGGATGCGATGAACGCGAGGACGTCCTCGGTGAGGTGCCGCGACAGGATCGACGACAGCCTCAACCTCTTGAGACCTTCGATCGCCAGCAGATCCTCGAACAGACCGACGAGGGCCTTCTCATCACCACCGCTGTCGTAGGTGAACTTGCCGATGTGCACGCCGGTAAGAACGATCTCCTTCGTGCCCGACGCAACGCGAGCGCGAGCTTCTTCGAGCAGATCGTTCGCGTCCATCGACCGCAGGGGGCCCCGGGTCTTGGGGATGATGCAGAAGGTGCACCACTCGTCGCACCCGGTCTGAACCTTCAGGTTGGCCCTCACGCGGGGCTGTGTCTCGAGCGTCGCAGAGGACCTACGGAAGCCCAATTGCATGAGGGGTGCGGTCGCAGGAGCCGCACCCAGCGAAGCCAGGAACGCTTCCTTCTCGTCGTTACCGAGGATGACGTCGACCCCTTCGATCGCCTCTATCTCGGCCCTGTCGGACACCGCGTAGCAACCGACCACGACGATCTTGGCGTCGGGATGTTTGCGGATCGAGCGCCGGATCGCCATCCGCGACGCCTTCGTCGCTTCCCTCGTAACCGTGCACGTGTTGATCACGACGACGTCCGGAGAGGCCGAGTCGGTCTGGGGCCCGAAACCCGCAGTCGCAAGCTCCTCCGCCATCTGATCGGACTCGGCTTGGTTGAGCCTGCAGCCGAGCGTAGTGAAACTGACCGTTCCCATATCCATGCGACGGTACTACCCGATAGACCCGAAGTGATAGAGCAGCGCAGATGTGGCGACGAGGGCGGCGTTCTCGGTACGCAGGATGCGGGGGCCGAGCGCGAGCCGGACCGTGTGGGGGCGGGCGCGCAGCGCTTCGCGCTCCTCCGCCGCGAAGCCGCCTTCCGGGCCGATCAGCACGGCGAGCGGGCGCCGGCCTTGC
>JBKHYB010000205.1:0-3842 GCA_046565725.1 Actinomycetota bacterium | reverse complement strand
GCATCTCCCGCGTCGACGCGCCGGATCGCTTCGGCGAGTTCCTGGGGAGCGATGGTCTTGGTCACGTAACCGCGTGCTCCGGCTCGCACGACGCCGATGACGTCCTCGGCGGCGTCGGACACCGACAGGGCCAGGAATTTGACGTCTGGGTGGGTGGACGCGATCGCCTCGATGACCGCGCGACCCCCACCGGAGGGCATGTGGACGTCGAGGAGAACCACATCCGGAGATGTTGCGCGGATCCCTGAGATCGCCTCGTCAACCTCCGAGGCGTCTCCTACGACTTCGAAGTCGGAGCCGAGCTCCATCCGAACGCCCGAAAGGAAGAGCCGGTGATCGTCGACCAAGAAGATACGCACGGTCACGGCAGCGTCCTGGGCAGGGTCAGGATGACTTCGGTCCCCGCGCCGGGCTCGCTCTGGACGCCGGCCGTTCCTCCAGCCCGTCGCATCCGGCCGACGATCGAGTCGCTGATCCCGCGTCGGTCCGGCCCTACGTTCTCTAGAACGAAACCCCGCCCTTCATCGCGGACGTAGACGGTCACGACCTCGGGCTCGACCTCGGCGTAAACGGAGATGCTGGTCGCTCCGGAATGCTTCGCCGCGTTGTTGACGGCCTCGCCGCAGGCGGCCGTTAACAACTCCAGGGCCTCGTTTATCGCGGCATCGCCGACGACGACGAGATCAACGCTCACGGGATGGTGCGCTTCGCAGCGGCCGGCCATCGCCTCGAGCACCCCCTCGAAACTGTCGCCGTGGGCTGTGCTGGTTCTCCCGAATAGCCATGCACGCAGTTCTCGTTCCTGAGTGCGTGCCAGGTGGGCCATGCGTTGAGGGTCCTTGGCGCGCTGGATCAACGCCAGGGTCTGCAGGACAGAATCGTGGAGGTGGGCTGCTACCGCCGCCCGCTCCTCGGATCGGATACGTTCCCGGCGCTCTTCGGTCAGCTGTGATGCCAGTCGATAGAGCCAGGGACCGAAGATCAGCAACACACCGCCGAGCGTTGCGATCACGGGCATGACCAGCAGGCGGATCACATGCACCGGAGCTGGATAGGGGTCGGAGTTGGCGGCCAGGAAGGTCCCCATACCGACCAGGATGAGAACCGCACCGATCAGGACACGGAACGGAGAAACGCGTCCTTGTGTCAGCATCTCGACCGCGCCGGACGGTGATCGGGTTCCATCGTCGGAGGGCTCGCTGCGCACCCACAGAACGGTCGCGCCGAGTGCAGCGAACGCGATCGGGAGCACCAGCGCGTCGCCGAACCAGAACCCGGAGCTGCGGGCCCCGAACAGCAGCCCGGCCGTTATCAACCCAACGCTTCCCACCGAACGGAGGTCGCTGCGAGGAGCGGGTCTCGAGAGAGGGTCTTTGCGGTGCGGCAGCACGAGCGCAAGTCCAAGGTAGAGGACGACACCGAGCCCGCCGGCCAAGGACAGGATGCCGAACGCGACCCGGATCAGGGTGGGGTCGACCGAGGCCCACCCGCCGAGTCCCGCCGCCACACCGTAGAGAAGCCGCCCCTCGGTCTGCCGTGCGGGTCCCCGCAGCCTGCCCTTGGACGATCTACCGGTGCGGGGTCCTGTTCCCGCACCCGTGCCGACCATCTCGATCGTCTCTGTCATGTCATCACCACTCTTGCACGCATGCCCTCGTCCGTTCTATCGGGGATACCCCCGATGTCCCCCTGGGGGCTCTCAGGGTTCAACGAGGGACAGACCCGATAGCGGTCCACCCCTGCGGGGCAGCATGATGCGGCCATGTCATCTATTGAGACACCCGAGGAAACCACCCCCGACCTCCGTAGCAGGGGCAGGAAGCTCCTGCAGCGAGGCGGAAAGATGTTCGGTCTGGGCCTTCTGGCCCTGGTTGCCTTCATGTTCTTCACCGGGTTGACCGGCCCAAACGGATCCTTGTCGATCGATCCCGGCCTGCTGTTCGCCGTGGCGCTCGTGGGCGCCGGCGTCCTCTTGCTGCGAGGACAGGACGGGACTGCCGAGGCCGGAGGCGTGAAGGCCCCCAGGAAACGTTCCCCGCTGGGGGTGCTCACGCTTTCGGCGGTCTTCTGCGTTTGTGGCGTGCTGCTGTTACTGAGCAATCTCACTGTGAACGACATCAGGATCGGTCAGATCGCGGCCGCCGCCCTGCTCGTGGTTGGCCTCGGTCTGGTGGCCGGCGCGTGGTGGGGCCGGTCGAGGTTGTTGATCGTGTTTGGACTTCTCCTTCTTCCCATAGTGATCGTCACCGGTTTCATACCGTTCCCTCTGCGAGGGGCGATAGGTGACCGGTTCGTGCCCGCACGCTCCTATGACGAGGTAGCTGAGTCGTACGAGATCCTCGCCGGTGGTCTCCAGCTGGATCTGACGCGCGTGAAGGACTTCCCTGAGGAGAGCGATCTCGATCTTCAGGTGGCGGTCGGTCAGGTAACGATCTATCTGCCCGAGCGGGTCGGAGTCACGGTCGACGGAGCGATCGAGTTGGGCAACGCGACGGTAGGCAGAGGGCGTGAGGAGGGGGAGGGTCTCCGCTTCCAGAACCACCTCGAAGGTAAGCCCGGAGCCGGACATGTGAACGTTACTTTCGACGGCGGCATCGCCTCCTTGTACATCGAGCGCATCTCGTACGAGGAGAGGTACGGGGTGACCGTCAGGGAACGTCGCGAGCAACGCCGTCAGGCGCGGCTGGAAGCCGAGCGCAAGGAACGACTACGACGAGCGAGGTTACGCGTGGAAAGACGAGAGGAACAACTGCGCGAAGAGTTGAAGGAACTGCGGCGAGAGATCCGAGCCCTGAGGAGGCGAGATGGGTAGGCATCCAACCGATTTCATCTCCCTCTCATTCGGTCTGATCTTCGCTTCGCTCGGGTTAGCTTTCGCAGCCGGCGGGATCGATGGAGGCGAGTTCATCCGGGTGTGGGCTTTGCCCTCACTGTTGATCGCCGTGGGTGTGGTGATAGCGGCGATGGCGATCGCCCGACATCAGCGGATAAAACTCGAAGAGCGAGAGGAGGTAGCGGATGGCCTTGGTAGCACCGAGGAAGGTCACCCATAGGTCCATCCATCTCCGCCGACGTCTCGTCACCGGTGGCCTCGTTGCTGCAGTTCTGATCACCGGCGCGATCGTCCTGTGGCCGCCGGGTGGTACGCCCGTCGACCTGGGACCGGATCCTGGATCGGCTACGTGGGCTCGGAAGCACTACGGGAATCCCGATGCTCCGAACTTCAGGGCGAAGAAGATCGTGAGCTTCGATCTCCTCGGGCGAACGATGTTCGTTCATCGCTCGGCTCTTCCACACTTCCTGCGACTCGAGAGGTTGTTCGAAGCAAGGGCACCCGAGTACGCCGCCTCCGTCGCGGCCGGGACCTTGGACGACTGGAGCTATCACAATCGCGACGTGCGCGCCGGGAACGCGAAGTCCAACCACGCCTTCGGGCTGGCGGTAGACGTGAATGCCTTGAGCAACGTGATGGGGACCACGGGCGACATGCCGACCGAGGTGACCTCGCAGTGGGAGGACGAGGGCGGCGACTGGGGCGGTGATTGGACTCGGCCGGATCCGATGCACTTCGAGACCCAACTCACTCCGCGCCAGATCAGGAAACGTTACCTGCCTGACGGCACTCCGCGAGACTGGTTCCTGGAGCAGCTCGTCGGCGGTTAGGCCATGAGGGGGCCGTGCCGGAAAAGCAGAAGAGGGGCCCCCGAAGGAGCCCCTCTTCTTTCAGCTTGCGCTGTTGTTACGCCACCGGAGTGACGTTTACGGCCTCGGGTCCTTTCTGTCCCTCACGAGACTCGAAAGTGACTTGCGCTCCCTCAGGGAGCGTCTTGTACCCGTCGGAC
>JBKHYB010000204.1:0-3884 GCA_046565725.1 Actinomycetota bacterium | reverse complement strand
GTAAGTATCGAGGTTATAGCGGTTTCGAGATTGTTTGGGTAGGCTTTGGGGCGATTGGCGGAGATTTGGAAGGGGGAGAGGATGAGGCGATTTCTGACGGTGGCATCAGCCTTCGTCTTGCTGCAAGTAGGAGTCGCGGTGCCAGCCGTGGCTCAGACGGAGGAGTACCACTGCACCCGAATAACGGTGCCGGGGCCCGATCTGTTGGGAGGGTATGCAATCGACTACCCCTCGTGCGGGTGTGTTGGCAGGAACCCCATACAGAACGGCGTCTACCCCGTAGACGTGTCCTTTAGCCAAGGTCAAGTTATCGTCATGATCTATCCTCTCTGTCCACTAGCGGCTGATTAGCGCATCAGAGTTCCTATCGCTGGTTTCTTCAACCAAAGACGTTAATTCGGTCGGTTGCGCCGGTTCCCTTGGGAATCCTTTCGGTCGCGCTTGAATCGACCTTTGCTTTTTCCTAGTGGTGAGCGTGATCGAAGTCGAAGAGATCCATCGGATTCTTTGGTGGGTTTACGACAGGAAGGACGACCCTGACCTTGTTGGTGTCCCACTCTAGGTAGATCTCGCCGCATTCGGCAGCGGACGTGCTGCTGACCAAGCAGTCGGGGTCGATGTCTGTTGCTGCCGGGAACTTTTGAACCGCCCATTCAACATTGGAAGAGAACACGTTGAGTGCGACGGAGTGACCCTTCCGGAAGATGTAATCGGTAGGCTTCATGTCTACAGTGGCTCCGAACGGCTTGCCCGGCTCTACCAAGACTTGCTTGTGGAGGCCCTCGCGGTATCGGGAGTCAAGGAACCCTCTGGTGACCGGAATGACGGCCCTCGGTGTTGCGGTAGAGGAGGGGGCTGATTGCTGCATGCACTCTGGAGTGGTTACGTGCATGTTGCCAGCTCGCATGTGGCAGTCGGGGTTGCTGTCAAGGACGACGGGGATAAGTGTCACCCATGTTCTGTCGATCTTGTTGTAGAGCTGAACCTTGATCTCCCCGAAGACCCTGGTGTCCTTCTTCAAGGGTGGGCTCTGGAAGTACTGCCACTCGTGATTTTCGCGACTGTGATGGTTCGCATGCGACTCGGCATTCGGGGAGTCGATGGGCCAGCCTGATGGTGTGGGAGGTAGGAAGCCGGGCGCCCATTTCTCCGGCAGCAGTTTCCAGCTGTAGTCGCCCTCGAAGGTCTGTGGGCGCTCCTGCGCGTAGAGCGTGACGTTGCGGGTCTTGGGCTCGCCCTTGAACCAACCGACGTTCCCGGCATAGTCGGCAACCTGGCCGACGTAGGACGGCAACTTGTTGATCCCGTTGTCCTTGCCCATCAGGTAGTGGTCGAACCACTGCCTCACGACCTTGTCGTAGTCACCGTCCGGCGTGCTGTGACCCTTCCACCGGGTGCCTGCATAGAACGTCGTCTTGGACGGGTTCGAACGCTTGAGTGCCTCGTACATCCAGTAGGCACCGTCGGGCTTGACGTTCCAGTCGCCCCAGTTGTGAGCGATCAGCACCGGGATATCGATGTTGTCGGCGTCTCTGAGATAGTCCCGCTCGGTCCAGAACTTGTCGTAGTCCGGCGTCTCGTCGTAACCGCGTTCGGTGTGGGTGAGCTCTTCGCACGGAGTGATCGTCGATGCCACCTTGTCGGCCCAGTTCGGGTCCTGCACGTCGGTGGGCGGCGGCAGAGCGAAACCGAAGTCGAACAGCAGCGGTGTGTCGAAGCCCTCGTCGGTGGGGTCTTCGTTGTTGAGCAGATAGCGGATGCCGCCGGCGTAGGCGTAGTCGTACCAGCGGGCGATGGCCGCCTCGGGCACAATCGTGGTGAGGTGCGGCGGAGCTTCGACCGCGGTCGCCCACGCGGTGGTGCCGTTGTAGGAGCCGCCGATCATCGCCACCTTGCCGTTGCTCCACGGCTGGTCGGCGATCCACTCGACGAGTTCGTAGCCGGTGCGGCGCTCGCGCTTGCCGCCGTAGTCGTAGCACCCGCCGGAGTTGCCGGTACCGATCACGTCGGCCCAGACGTGCACGTAGCCCTCAGGCACCCACTGCTTGGCGACGTTCGATCGGCCCAACACCGAGTAAGGAGAGAGCGTGACTACGGCCGGGCCCTTGACCGGCTTGTTGCCCTTGGTGGGGTAGGTGACCTCGACGTAGAGCTGCCCATACTTGGTGTCGATCGACAGGGACTCGGTCTGTGGAGTGAAGGACTGGGCCTGCGCGACCGACGGAGCGACCAGTAGGGCCGCCAGCATCAAGGCCGATAGAAGTACCGCTAAAGTGCTGCGTCGCATCTTGGCTATCCCCTCCAAGAGATAGAGATGTCCGATCCGTCCCTATCTATTCGCATCTGCGGGGCCCCTTGGATGCCTCCATGTGGATGCCTCCATCCGGCCTCTGCCCGAAGGTTCTCCAACCACCCCAGTTCCCCTGCCCCCCGTCCCCCCCACGATTCCCACCTCGATCTCGCTCGCTATGCGAGCCATTCCCGACCCGGAAAACTCGATAGGGCTGCCCGTTCGTGAGGGTGCGAGGGGCTAGGGTCGCTCACGTGGACACCACGCGCCCCTATGAGCCCCCGGAGGACGACGAACCTCTCGTCCGGATAGCCGCGCGCCGTGCGGTGAGGAGGATGCGGCAACCGGTGACCTCGCCCGATTTCGCCCGGTTGCTCCGCTATCAGGCCCTCGGAGCGGGAGGAGATGCCCTGCTGGCGCTGGCGCTGTCCACCACGCTGTTCTTCTCGGTTCCCGAGACCACCGCCCGCGGCCGGGTCGCCCTCTATCTGGCCCTTACGGTCGCGCCTTTCGCGGTGGTGTCTCCGCTGCTGGCGAAGATCCTCGACCGCCATCGCGGGAGCCTCAAATGGGCCCTGGTCGCATCGAGCGCAGGTCGGGCGACGCTCACCTGGCTGCTCGCCACCCGGCTCGAGTCTCTGCTGCTGTTCCCCTTGGCCTTCGGCGTGTTGCTCCTCAGCCGCGCCGCCCTGATCGTGAGGGGAGCCATCATGCCGATGGTCCTCGCGCCTACCGACACGTTGGTGAAAGCCAACTCGCGGCTCTCGAAGTCGAGTGCGATCGCCGGCATGGTCCTCGGCCTCCCGGGCCTCCTGTTGCTGAAGTGGCCGGGCGTCGAGACCGAGCTCCTCTTCACCGCGGCCATCTATTACCTGGGAGCCGTTCCCGCTCTGAGGCTCCCGAGCCGGTCGGGCCGCCGGGATGTATCGGAACGTTCTTCGGCGGTGGCGCGCGCCAGGGACGTCGGCATGCGTCAGGCCTTGTTCGCGACCGCAGCGATGCGGCTGCTCGTCGGGTTCCTCGTGTTCCATCTCGCGTTCGCCATCCGACGCAGCGACTTCGACACGATCGGCCTTGGCCTCCTCGTCGGTTCGGCTGCGTTCGGCTCCCTCGTGGGGGCGATCGTTGCGCCGCGTCTGCGGAACGCGCTGAGGGAAGAGGGGATCATCGTCGCATCGTTCGTAGCGGCCGGCCTGATCGCCGTGATCGTCGGTCGGTGGTTCACTCCGATCAGCGCCGGCGTACTCGTGTTCACGTTCGGTGTCGCCGCGGGTTCGGCCAAGGTCGCCTTCGATGCGATCGTTCAGCGCGAGATACCTGAGGCCGGCCGAGGCTGGGCCTTCGCACGCTTCGAATCGATCCTGCAGCTCGCGTGGGTGGCCGGCGGACTCGTTCCGCTGCTCATCCCGATCCCGGGTGCAGGAGGGATGGTGTCCGTCGGCCTTGCCGCCAACGCCGTCGCGATCCTCTATACGTTCGGACGTCACCGTCAGGCCGCCGGCTCGACCCGCCAACGCCGACGCCGGAAAGCGTGAGTAGCGTCCTGAGGGGTACGCTTCTCACATTCCCGACCGGAGAGGGGGGCAGGGCGTGA
>JBKHYB010000203.1:0-3900 GCA_046565725.1 Actinomycetota bacterium | reverse complement strand
GCGTTAGGCGGGTCCGGCTATCGCCGAAGTCGGTTCAAGCCAGATAAAAGTCCTGGTAGGAAGCCCTTTCCGAAGATCCGATCCGCCGGTTGCAATGGGTTATCTCGATCCGTTCGTTTCGTGCCGTTTGGGTGTTGCCTTTGTTGTCAGTTGCAGGTCCCATGGTACGCCGGTACGAGCGCACATGGCGACAACTGTGGACGGGGACCAACCGAAGACCGGGCCTCCGGACGAGCAGAACGAGCTAATCCCAGCCCTCCGGGGGCAGGACGGCCCTGGTCGCCTCCTCTGCCACCTCAGCCGAGAAGCCCCTCCGCACCAGAAGCCCGTGGATAGCGGCCGCTTGAACGGCCAACGGCTTGCGGCTGACCTTGCGGAGGTGCTTGGAAGCGATCTCTATGGCCCGGGCGGCTTCGTCCGGCGCGATCTGTTCCCAGACGGCCTCGGCGGTCTCCCGGACGACGCCCTTGGCCTCCAGTTCGTGCAGGAGCGCCTCCCTGCCCTTCTTGGAGGAACGCTCCTCGATCCAGGCTCGGGCGAACGCCTCGTCGTCCACGAGGCCCAATCCCTCGAGCCGCTCCAGGACCGCATCCCTGAGTTCCTCCGGACCACCGAGCTTCTGGACCAGTTCGTGCCGAGAATGCGCCCTTCGAGCGAGGATCGATCCGGCCCGCTCCATCAGAGCCCGATAGTCCTCGGTCACGTGGCTCTACCCCTCGATGTCCGAGGGCTCCTCCAGCGCCACTACCTCTTCCGGGTCGTCGTCGTCGGTTCCGAGGAGGCCCAGCTTGTCCTTGATCTTGAGCTCGACCTCGGTGGCGATGTCGGGGTTCTCTGCGAGGAACGTCTTGGCGTTCTCTCGCCCCTGACCGAGCTGGTCGTCTCCGTAGATGAACCAGGCTCCCGACTTGCGCACGATCCCGTGCTCGATCGCCACATCGAGGAGGCTGCCCTCTTTCGAGATGCCCGAGCCGTACTGGATGTCGAACTCGGCGTTGCGGAACGGGGCGCTGACCTTGTTCTTGACGACCTTGACCCGGACCCTCGAACCGACGATCTCGGCGCCGTCCTTGAGGGAATCGATCCGGCGAACGTCGAGCCTGACCGACGAATAGAACTTCAGAGCTCGCCCGCCCGGAGTGGTCTCCGGTGATCCGAACATGACACCGACCTTCTCGCGTAGCTGGTTGATGAAGATCAGGATCGTCTTGGAGCGATTGACGCTTCCGGCCAGCTTGCGCAGCGCTTGGCTCATCAGACGGGCCTGCAGGCCGACGTGGGTGTCGCCCATCTCGCCTTCAAGTTCGGCCCTCGGGACCAGGGCGGCGACCGAGTCGACGACGACGACATCCATCGCACCGGAGCGGACCAGCGTGTCGGCGATCTCGAGTGCCTGCTCGCCGGTGTCGGGCTGCGACACGAGCAGGTCGTCGACGTTAACGCCGACCGCCTTGGCGTAGACGGGGTCGAGGGCGTGCTCGGCATCGATGAACGAGACCAGCCCGCCCATCTTCTGAGCCTCGGCGATCACGTGCAGGGACAGCGAGGTCTTTCCGCTACCTTCGGGTCCGTATATCTCGACGATCCGGCCTCGGGGAAGTCCACCCACCCCCAGCGCCAGGTCCAGTGCCAGGGAACCCGTGGGCACCACATCGATGCCGGTCAGGGCATCGGCCCCCAGACGCATGATGGCGCCCTTGCCGTGAGCCTTCTCGATCTGGGCGAGAGCAAGCTCGATAGCCTGCTGCCGGCCCTTGTCGTCACGCTTGTTATCGGTGACCGCTTCCCTACTTGTGGTGTTCCTAGCCACTGTGAGCCTCCTTGCCTGGGGTCCGCACCTGCGGTCCAGAAGCTAGCGAGGGGGTACGACACATTTCGGTCCTCAGCCTAGTCGAACAGATGTTCGATTCCAAGTTAATCCGGGGAAAAAGTCACCGATGTAGTTACAGCCCTGTCATCCTACTCCCCCACCCCGGGCCGATAAAGGGGCGGCGGGCGCTTTCTGGTCCACCGAGGTCGCCCTTGGCGCGACACGGGCGGACCGATTTCAGGCCTAGGCCTGGCGGTGCTACCCGAGCTGAGCCTCGGCCTCGATCTCGACCTTCCAGCGGGGGTCGAGCAGACCCGCTACCACCACCATCGAGTTGGCGGGGCGGATGTCACCGAAGACCTCGCCGTGTGCCCTCCCCACGGCTTCCTGAACGGACGGGTCGGTGATGAATATCCGGGTCCGCACCACATCTTCGAGGGCCGCGCCGGCCTCGGCCAGGGCGGCAGCAATGATCTCCATACAGCGCTGCGTCTGAGCGTAGGGATCGGGGTCACAGGAATCGTCGGGCCAGATGGGGGCCGTTCCCGACACGAGCACCCGATCGCCGATGCGCACTGCTCGGCTGAAGCCGACTCGGGGCTCGTAAGGAGAACCGGATGAGATGTTACGCCGTCCCATGTGGTCACTCTAGGACGAAACTTCCAGCCACGCCGCGCTATGCGCGGTCTCTCTGGAAATAGATCGTCTAAGCGAATGCCCTAGTGGCCGGAGTCCACAAGATGCAGGACCCGATCGTCGGGACCCTTCAGCACTCGACGAGGGACGCAGGTCTTAAGTCCGTGAACCCCAGATCGGTGAGGGCGAACCATCGAAACTCGAAACGCTTGTCGTCCTCCGCTCGGAGGAAAGAGCCGTCAGGAAGACCAGCAGGGTCGATCAAGAAATAGAGACCTACCTCTGCAACATGCGTAGCCCCACGAGTGAACCGCGTCTCAACAACTGCTCGGAGAGGCCCCGGCGACTTATCGATCCCTAGTTCTTCTCGCACCTCTCGCCTGATCGCTTCGGGGGCGGTTTCACCCATCTCTAGCCCGGAGGTGTAGACCTTTGGCAGCCCCGGGAGAGGCGGATGGGATCGAAAAGGACCCAGAAGCAGATAGAGCGTTGGTAGAAGCCGTTCATCTGGTGGTCATGTGGATGAGGCAGACTGAGGGACATGTTCAGGCAGGCGAAGGTTCAGCAGAATCAGTTGCGGGTGACACGGCCCTCGGGTCAGGGCGTAGAGCGGCCCAAGGTGCTGTTCGTATGCGTTCATAACGCCGGACGCTCCCGGATGGCTGCGGCGTTCCTCAACGAGATGGCAGGTGACCGCTACGCGGGCATCTCCGCGGGGACCAGCCCGGCGGACCATCCCCATCCGGAGGTCGTTGCCGCGATGGCCGAGATCGGCATCGAGATCGAGAACATCCCCGGAACGATGCTGACGAACGAGATGGCCGAGGAGGCTCTCAAGCTGGTCTCCATGGGATGCAACGTCGAAGAGGCCTGTCCGGCCCTGCGCATCCCGATGGAGGACTGGGCCTTGGAAGACCCGAAGGGCCAGCCACCCGAGAAGGTGGCCGAGATTCGCGATTCGATCGAGATCCGGGTCCGGAACCTAGTGGCGAAACTCGACCGGGAGATGGCCGAGCAACACTGAATCGGGACACGCGTCACACTGCGATACTTGCGCTGTGTCACGCCGATATCTGTGGCTCGCGGCCGCCATCCTTTCGCTCCTCGCCCTCTCCGTCATCTCACTGATCCGCCTCGAACCTCCGAGAGCGGTCGAACAGTTGGCGGAGGCTCAGCGCGCTGCATCTCGAGCCGAGGAAGGCAGCCGTGCGATCGCAGAGAACCTCGAAGCTATCGCCGAAAACCTCGGTCGGGGTTCTGAGCTGAGGGCGCGAAGCGACCAGATCCACGACCTGACCACTCGGCAGCGTCGGTCTCTCGAGAACCTGGTGAAGGTGCTGGAGCGACAATTGTCGGTCCTCAAGGCCACCGATGAGGCGCTGACCCGGACCCAGCGGTCGGCCGGCGAGGTGGCCGAGCTTTCGGATCGCCAAGCTGCTCTCGTGGCCCGGGCC
>JBKHYB010000202.1:0-3932 GCA_046565725.1 Actinomycetota bacterium | reverse complement strand
CCCTTGTCCACACGAGCGTAGGACCTACGTACCGAGTAACTGGTTACTTATCGGTCTACCGACGTTGGTCCGTCTCCGCCCATGCTGAAGACCTGGATGTTTCGGCGAGTCTGGACTTTCCGGGCCCGGTCGCTTCTTTCGGGGAGGTGACCCGGCCCGACCAGTCCCGAAGGGAGCGACTGTGAAGCGGATAAGGATCTTGCGGGTTAAGAGGCGGTAAGGCATGGGGTCGGGCAGGTTCTGCAGCATGGGACGATTGAGTCATGGCATCGCTGCGTTACTTCCGATCCCGTCTGTTGGTTTGGGTTCTCCTGTGCTTAGCCGGATCGACGGCCTTTGCCGGTTCGGTTCTCGGACAAGGAAGCCAGCAGGTCCTGGATGTCGTCCGTGTCAAGGGCATCATCGATCCTGTGACGGCCGACTACCTGGATGCACGCCTGGATGCCGGACAGGCAGACGAGGTTGCTGCGATCGTGATCCAGCTCGATACGCCGGGCGGCTTGGACGTGTCCATGCGCTACATCATCTCGAAGATCCTCGAGAGCGAAACCCCTGTCGTCGTTTGGGTTGCCCCTCGAGGAGCGCGCGCTGCTAGCGCCGGGACCTACATCACCTACGCCGCCGACCTTGCTTTCATGGCCGAGACGACCGAATTGGGCGCGGCGACCCCGATAGATCTCTCCGGAACCGATCTCTCCAACAAGATCGTTAACGACGCGGCCGCCTATCTCCGCAGCTTGGCCGAAGCGAACGGCCGCAACGTCGAGTGGGCAGAGGAAGCCGTGCGCGAGGGGGCGAGCATCACCGCTACCGAGGCTGCGGACATCGATGTCATCGACGGCGTCGCGAACAGCCTCGGCGATCTGCTGAGAGCGATGGACGGGCAGACCACACCGGACGGCGAGACCATCGAAGCATGGGACGAAGCGTCCGGCACTCCGAGCGTCACGGTGCGCTTCCAAGACATGAACGTCTGGCAGCGACTGCTCCATGCCGTTACCGGCCCCGAGATCGCTTATCTCTTGCTGCTCGTCGGATTCTTCGGGATCATCTTCGAGCTCTACAACCCGGGCATCGGGCTTGCCGGGATCATCGGTGCGGTGGCCCTGCTTCTCGGCTTTTACGGGTTGAGCGTCTTGCCGACCAACTGGGTCGGCGTCCTCCTGGTCGTGCTTGCGGTGGTCGCATTCATCGTCGATCTGCAGATCGCCGGCTTCGGGATATGGACGATCGGTGGCACTGCGGCCCTCATATTCGGAGGCGCGATCCTGTTCTCGGGCGCTACCGGTGACGTAACGGTGAGCCCGTGGGCGATCGTCGCTGCCGTCGCCGGCTCGTTGATCTTCTTCGTGAGCGTGATGACCGCGGCCCTCCGGGTCCGGCTCCGCCGGCCCGTGACGGGCCAGGAGAGCGTCGTCGGCCAGGTCGGCATCGCCAAGACCGATATCGCTCCCGAGGGCATGGTGGTCTCCAAAGGCATCCTGTGGAAGGCCCGCACGATGGAGACCGGCATCGCGGCCGGAGAGAAGGTCGAGATCAAAGCCACCGAAGGCCTCGTGCTCCTCGTCGAACCCCTCCACGACCCCAACCACGTTTCCTCGTCGGAATCTGGTCGATAGTCGACCATTTCATGCCGCGGAAATCGCTTGAGCGAATAGGCTGCGGGTAGTCGTTCCGGCAGAGGGGCCGGTTTAGGGGAGGAGTGGCATCAGGTGGGCGTCACTATCGTCGGAATCGTTCTGTTCCTGGCTCTGATCCTCATCGCAGCTTCCGTTCGCATCGTGCAGGAGTACGAACGCGGCGTGATCTTCCGGCTCGGCCGCGTGCTGGAGGGAGCCAAGGGGCCCGGACTCTTCTTCATCATCCCGATCATCGATCGGATGGTGAAGGTGAACCTGCAGGTGGTGACCCTCGACGTTCCACCGCAGGACGTCATCACCAAGGACAACATCACGGTCCGGGTGAACGCGGTCTGCTACTTCCAGGTGTTCGATCCGGTGAAGGCGATCGTCGAGGTGCAGAACTATCTCTATGCAACTTCCCAGATCGCTCAAACGACACTGCGAGCGATCCTCTGCAAGGTCGATCTCGACGACATCCTGACCGAGAGGGACCGCCTCAATTCGGAGATCCAGCAGATCATCGACGACCTCACCGATCCGTGGGGCGTCAAGGTGGCCCTCGTCGAGATCAAGGACGTCGACCTTCCGGTGGAGATGCAGCGGGCCATGGCTCGGCAAGCCGAAGCCGAGCGCGAACGTCGTGCCAAGATCATCAACGCAGAGGGTGAGTTCCAGGCATCCGAGCGCCTGGCGCAAGCGGCCGAGGTCATCGCCCGTCACCCGATCGCCTACCAGCTTCGTTACCTGCAGACGCTGACAGAGGTTGCCGCCGAACAGAACTCGACGCTGGTCATCCCGATCCCGGTCGAGATGCTCAAGGCCTTCGAGGCGGCATTCAAGGAGAAGACGCCCGGCGAAACGATGACGACCCCAACGGGCTAGCCCTCGGTTCGTTACCGCAGTTTCGGCCTGAGTCTCCCGAGGACGATCTTCTTGGGCGTCGTAGCTATCCCCGGCTCGAGACCTTCGTAGACCTCACGCGCGGTCGGCCGAGCTTCCGGTGAGTAGCTCAGACACGCTTGGATCAGGTCGTCGAGGTAGGAAGCGACCGGGACCATGAAGGGCATCGGCGTCTGTTCGAGCTGCGGGTGTCGCTGGTTATCCATGAGGTCGAAGGGCAAGCGTCCGGCGATCGCCTCGTAGAGCATCACGCCAAGCCCCCACACATCGGCCGCCGGCCCGATCGTCCCGCCTTCACCGGCGAGGCACTGCTCCGGAGCCATGTAAGCATCGGTTCCGACCGCGGCCCGCAAGCGGGCCGCATCTTTCACCCGACGAGCGATGCTCATGTCGATCATGCGCGGCGGCGCACCCATGATCGTGTTCGAAGGCTTCAGGTCGAGGTGCACCCAACCGTTCGGGTGCATGTAGTGCAGAGCCGAAGCGAGGTGCATGGCGAGCGGCATGAACTGCTCGACCGGCAGCGGGCCGAACTTCCTCAACAACGTCGAGAGCCGCGGCCCCTCCATGTGTTCCAAGACGATGTGCGGGCGCGGCCCCGTGTCGATGCCGTACCCGCGGAGGATCACGGGATGGTTGAGCGAGCGGACCGCCTCGTACTCAGAGATCAGGCCCTCGATGGTCGCCTCGTCGTCGACTCGATCGGGCCGAACCACCTTCACTACGACCGTCGAAAGCAGCGATTCCGAGTGGGCGAGGTAGGCCTCGTAACGGCGTCCTCCCCCTAACAGCCGAAGGGCGAAGAGACCGGAGGCGATCGTGTCGCCCTCTTCGAACCCCCACGCTTCCTTGATATCCATTGTCGTTCCGCTCACTTCACTCCTCCTGGGACGGCGACAGGCGACCCCGCCACCACGGCGAGGCCGCCCACCTGCTTTCCGCTGTTAACGGGTGTCGTTCTGGGACCTGTCGTTGGTGTGGTTCTGGGTGAAGTCCCGGGTGCCGTCGCCACCGTCCTTCGTCCAGTCCTTGGTGATGTCCCCTTGACTGCGGTCCCGGTCGGCGGAAACCGCAGAGTGCCCGCTACCGGTGTTGTCGTTGCTGTCGACCCCGCTGGTGGCAGAGTTGGTGTTGCCGTCGTTGGTGTTGTCATCGTCGTCGTCGAGAGCGGCGAGAACGACTTCGTCCTCATCCTCTTGACGCTTGATCACCAACTCGTCCTCGGTTCCACTGGCGACGGCTGCCCCCATAGGCAGACCCGCGGCGAGTGCGAGAGCGAGTCCTGCAACTGCGGTCCTTCCAAACATCGGACACCTCCTTGGTCTCGGTTCCTCTATGTCCGTGACTCAAGAGATATCCAGAGGGGATTAAGCCGCCGTTAGGCCGGGGTTAAAGGGCTCTCATCTTGGA
>JBKHYB010000201.1:0-3940 GCA_046565725.1 Actinomycetota bacterium | reverse complement strand
ACGGAGGCAGATGACCCCCGTCTACCCGCGATCGATGACGCTTACGAAGCCAAGTACGAGATGCGCCACGGACCCCCGATCTGGTTGCTGCGACCGTCGCTCGTGCTCGCATGGAACGACTTCCCGCACGACATGACGAGGTTCCGCTTCGAGCGTTAGGGGGCCACGTCGTAGCGGGCCAGCTCGTTGCGGGCCAGGACCATCTTGTGGACCTCGTCCGCCCCGTCCACGATGTGCAGGGTGCGGGCGTGGGCGTACATGGCCGCCAGTGGGAAGTCGTTCGAAACACCGGCCCCACCGTGGACCTGGATCGCGCGGTCGATGACCCACGTAGCGAGCTCGGCCGCGGCGACCTTGATCGCCGAGATCTCGACCCGTGCCTGATCCTTGCCGACCGTGTCCATCATCCAGGCGGCCTTGAGGGTCAGTAGGCGCGCTTGTTCGATGCGAACCCGAGCTTCTGCGATCCAGTCACGGATCACCCCCTGCTTCGACAGCGGGATCCCGAAGGCGACCCGGGACTTGGCGCGTTGGCACATCAGTTCCAGCGCGCGCTCGGCCATCCCGATGGCTCGCATGCAGTGGTGGATGCGGCCGGGACCGAGGCGAGCTTGGCCGATCAGGAAGCCGGCACCCTGTTGCCCCAGGAGGTTCGAGGCGGGCACGCGCACGCTGTCGAAGGAGATCTCGCAGTGACCGTGGCCCTCGTCGTAACCGAATACCGGGAGGCTGCGGACGACCGTGACGCCGGGAGCGTCCATGGGGATCAGCACCGGGCTGTGCTGCATGTAGCGGTCCGCGTCGGGGTCGCTCAGCCCGAGGAAGAGGCACACCTTGCAGCGTGGGTCGGCAGCGCCGCTGGTCCACCATTTCCGTCCGTCGATCACGAGGTCGTCGCCGTCCCGCTCGATGCGACTGTGCAGGTTGGTGGGGTCAGAGGAGGCAACGTCGGGCTCGGTCATGCCGAAGCACGAACGGATCTCGCCGTCGAGCAGCGGCTTGAGCCAGGTCTCCTTCTGCTCCTCGGTCCCGAACTCTGCGAGGATCTCCATGTTGCCGGTGTCGGGGGCCGCGCAGTTGGTGGCTTCCGAAGCGATCGGGGAGCGACCCATGATCTCTGCAAGCGGTGCGTAGTCGAGGTTGCCGAGACCGGCCCCCAGCTCGGGGTCGGGCATGAACAGGTTCCATAGTCCTCGCTTGCGAGCCTCGGCCTTGAGCTCCTCCATGATCGGCGGAGAGACGTGCGGATCGTCCTGGGAATGGATCTGTTGGAAATAGACGGATTCGTTGGGGTAGATCCACTCATCCATGAACGCGAGTAGCCGCTGCTGGTAGTCCTTCGACCTGTCGCTGTGTTCGAAGTCCACTCCCGAACCGTCCTCTCTCTGGTCGCTGGTAGCGAACCCTAGCCTCTGGAGCATCGCCTGCTTCTCGGCGAAGATGAGAAGGTTCTCATACTGGTCTCATCGAGGTTTCGTCAGCGTGGGGTGAGATGGAGTCATGAATGCAAGCATCAGGCTGCTGATCGGTCTTATGGCAGGCGTCGTCCTCGGCGTCGCCATAGCCGGCGCGGTCACGTCCCCCGACGGCAGGTCGACGGGAGACGCGACGCGACCGATCGAGATCACCACGGCTTCTGAGGGCGACGGGGACGATCAACACGACCGCAAGGGCAGGAAGGGCCGCGGTGAGAACCGGAAGCCGGGGTCCCCGGACGGGTCCCAAGACGCCGATGACGACGGACCGGATGACGACGGGCCAGATCATGAGGATGGGGCGGAGGCGGTAGAGCCTCAGGAGCCGGCTCGGATCGAAGACGACGACGATGACGACGACGACCACAGCGGCCCCGGAGGGGGCGGTGACGACCCCGAGCCCGACACCGACGACGCGACCGATGACTGACGCGCCCGAAGGGGCGCCGCTAAGAAGGACCTCTCGGCGTGGACTGAGGTTCGAGATCATGGCGGTCTACGTTCTCGCGCTCACCCTGGCCACGGCGGGGTCGCTGTTGGCGCTGAGGGCGATCCTGTTGAACCGGATGGACGAACGGATCCAGGCGAACCTGCAACAGGAGGTTGCCGAGCTTCGGCGATTGGCGCGCGGCACCGATCCCGAGACCGGAGAACCATTCGAGGGCAAAGTGAGGCGGATATTCGACGTTTTCCTCCAGCGCAACGTCCCTTCGGTGAACGAAACGATGCTGACGATCGTCGACGGTGAGCCTTACCTGAGACCGTCGCGCGATCCTCACTACCGCATCGATTCCGACACCGAGCTGGTGGCACTGTGGACGGCTGCCGATCGGCCCTTATCCGGTCGTGCGGACACTCCGGCAGGGGGTTTCGACTACCTCGCCGTGCCGATGGTTGTGGACGGTGACAAGCGGGGCGTCTTCGTCGTTGGGGAGTTCCGGGAGTACGAGAAAGCCGAGGTCGACGACGCCGTCAAGATCGCGGCCTTGGTGAGCCTGGTCACGCTCGCGATCGGCTCTCTGCTGGCTTGGAGGCTGGCGGAGAAGATCCTGGGCCGCGTCAGAGCGGTATCCGATACCGCGCATGCGATCTCGGGCACCGATCTCGATCGGCGCATCGACATCGTCGGTAATGACGAGATCGCTCAACTGTCTCAAACCTTCAACGAGATGCTCGACAGGTTGCAGTTCGCCTTCGACCAACAGCGTGCATTCGTGGACGACGCAGGGCACGAACTGCGAACGCCGATCACGATAATCCGCGGGCATCTCGAGGTTCTCGGCAACGACCCTCTCGAACAGGAAGAGACCAAGGCGCTGGTGTTGGACGAGCTCCAACGCATGGGGCGGATCGTGGATGATCTGTTGACCCTGGCCAAAGCAGAGAAGCCCGACTTCCTGCATCCGGAACCCGTTGACGTGTCGGCGCTAAGCGACGACCTCTACGACAAGGCCCGGGCGCTCTGACGGCGTGAGTGGAGATTGGTGGAGAAAGGCCGGGGTGTGATCGAGGCGGATCGTCAGCGGTTGACGCAGGCCATCATGCAACTCGCGCAGAACGCGGTCCAGCACACCGACGAAGGTTCAAAGATCGAGATCGGGTCCCAGATCAACGGGGGAACGGCGCGTTTCTGGGTGACGGATGAAGGCTCGGGGATCCCGGAGGCGGAGCGCGAGCGGGTGTTCCAGAGATTCGCGCGGGCACGGGGCATCTTCAGGTCCTCCGACGGCGCCGGCCTCGGTCTTTCGATAGTCAAGGTGATCGCCGAGGGTCACCACGGTGAAGTGAGCTTGGAGTCCGAGGTGGGGAAGGGGTCGACGTTCATAATCACGATCCCCGTCGATCAGCCTTACGTCGAGGCGCAAACATGAAGAGGATCCTGATCGCCGAGGACGAGCCTCGGATCGCCTCGTTCATCGAGAAAGGGCTGCGGGCTAACGGATTCACGACCTCGGTTGCGGCCGACGGAGAGACGGCCTCTTTGCTGGCGGCGACCGGCGAGTTCGATCTGTTGAGCCTCGACGTCGGTCTTCCGATCAAGGACGGCTACGAGGTCCTCGCGGACCTCCGGCGCCGGGATACCACTCTGCCGGTGATCATGCTCACCGCTCGTACGGAGGTGCCCGACCGGGTTAAGGGCTTGGAGGCTGGAGCCGATGACTACGTCACGAAGCCATTCGCTTTCGACGAGCTTCTGGCTCGGGTGCGGGTGCGTTTGCGGGGCGAAAGGGCTCCAGAGAAGACGATCCTGACGTGTGGGGACGTATCGCTGGATCTCCGACGCCGCAGCCTTCAGGTCGACGGCAAGACCCACGAACTGTCGGCGCGGGAGTTCGCCCTAGCGGAGACGTTTTTCCGTCACCCGGGACAGGTGCTCTCGCGAGAGCAGCTCCTCAGCTACGTGTGGGGATTCGATCACGACCCTGGGTCGAACATCGTGGACGTATACGTCGGCTATCTGCGCA
>JBKHYB010000200.1:0-3972 GCA_046565725.1 Actinomycetota bacterium | reverse complement strand
CTGCTCGGGCGTGTCGGCATTGGCGCGCACGCGGAGATCTCGCGTGTCGTCGGCCAGTCCCATGAAACGCTGGAAAGCGGCCCACAATGTCGTCTTCTGGGCCGACTTCTTTCCCAGTTGAGCGTCCTCGAGCTCGGAGGGGACCAACGGCAACTGCTCGGCGTAAACGCTTCCGTCGGTTCCGTCGATCGTGATCCAGTCCCCCTCTTTCACCACGGTCTTGCCGACGGTGAACCGCTTGTTCTTGACGTCCATCTTGAGTGCATCCGCTCCACAGACCGCCGGGATCCCTTCACCACGGGCGACGACGGCCGCGTGGGAGTTCGTTCCACCAGCAGACGTGAGGATCCCCTGGGAAGCGACCATGCCGTGATAGTCGTCGGGGTTGGTCTCGCGCCGGGCCAGGATCACGTCCTTGCCCTTCGCCGCCCATGCCGCAGCAGTATCGGCGTCGAACACGACCTGACCGACAGCGGCCCCCGGTGACGCGTTGAGGCCCTTCGCCAGCGGGCTCGTCGCCTTCTTTGCCTTGGCTTCGATCTGCTTCTTGAACAGCTCGTCGAGCTTGAGAGCGGTGAGCCTGTCGCGCACGGCCATGGTGTCGTCGATCAGGCCTTCCTCGACCATCTCCTGGGCGATCTCCCACTCGGCCCGAGACGTCCTCTTCCCGACCCTCGTCTGCAGGAGCCATAGTCGCCCCTTCTCGATCGTGAACTCGATGTCGCACATGTCGCGGAAGTGCCGCTCGAGCGTCGTCATATGAGCGCGCAACTCGTCCCACGCCGTCGGCTGGATACGTCCCAGCTCGTCGAGCGGCAAGGTATTGCGGATACCAGCGACGACGTCTTCACCTTGGGCGTTCGGGAGGTAGTCACCGTACGGTTTGTTCTCACCCGTGGAAGGGTCGCGTGTGAATGCCACACCGGTGCCGGAGTCGTCACCCTTGTTACCGAAGACCATCGTTTGCACGTTCACTGCGGTGCCGAGTGAGTCCGAGATCTTGTTCCGTCTGCGGTAGTCCTGGGCCCTCTTGTTGTCCCACGACCTGAAGACGGCTTCGATCGCCATGTGCAGCTGCTCGGTGGGATCCTGAGGGAAATCCGTCCCGGATCGCCTCTTCACGATCCGCTTGAACGTCTTCACCAACTTCTGCAGATCTTTGACATCGAGGTCGACGTCGTTCTCGACACCACGCGACTCTTTGGCGTCGTGAAGGGCATCCTCGAAGAGATCGCCATCGATACCCATCACCGTCTTGCCGAACATCTGGATCAATCGGCGGTAGGAATCCCAAGCGAACCGCTCGTCGGCGGTCTGCTCCTTGAGTCCTTCGACGCTGTCGTCGTTGAGGCCCACGTTCAGGACCGTGTCCATCATCCCGGGCATCGAGAAGGGCGCACCGGACCGGACGGAGACGAGCAAGGGGTCGCTCGCGTCCCCTATGAGACGCCCCATCTTCTCTTCGAGGTGCTTGCGATGCTCGGCTACCTCATCCAGCAGACCGTTGGGGAAGGTCTGACCACCCTCTCGGTAGGCGTTACAGGCCTCCGTGGTGATCGTGAATCCGGGGGGTACGGGAAGCCCGAGATTCGTCATCTCGGCGAGATTCGCGCCCTTTCCTCCTAGGAGGTTCTTCTGCGACGCGTCGCCCTCGCTGAAGTCGTACACCCACTTCAATCTAATGACCCCCTTCTGGCTCCTCCAGATCGATGTTCAATTCCTTGTTCTCGCCTTCGGCGAGCGTTACCTCAGCCTTACCCCGATGACCGTGGGCGTCCCAAACATTGAGATGCCACGTTCCGGGAGCCAGGTGGTAGGCGTAGCGTCCGTCACCATCGACCATGACCTGATCGACCACATCTCCAGATGCGTTGTGCAGCTCGACGGTGGCGGTACGCGCGGGTGTATCGCCGTGAACCGTGACCGTGCCGGTGAGTTTCGTCATCAGGCCATCCTCTTGTTCAGGAACTCGATGAGTCCGTTGATGGGGATCCGCTCCTGTTCCATGGTGTCTCTGTCTCTCACGGTCACCTGGTTGTCCTCCAGGGTGTCGAAGTCGATCGTGACGCAGTACGGCGTGCCGACCTCATCCTGGCGCCGGTAACGGCGACCGATTGAGCCTGCCATGTCGATGTCGCTGACGAAGTGCTTGCGCACCTCCGCCGCGACCTTGCCCGCGACCGGGGACAGGTCCGCATGCTTGGACAACGGGAGGATCGCCACCTTGATCGGAGCGAGCTTGCGATGCAGTTTGAGCACCGTTCTCTTCTCGATCTTGCCGGAAGCGGTGGGAGCTTCTTCCTCCGTGTAGGCATCGATGAGGAACGCCAGGGTGGGTCGCTCGACACCGACCGCCGGTTCGATCACGTAGGGGACGTAGCGCTCCTCGGTCTCGGGGTCGAAGTAGGACAGGTCCTGACCCGAGTGCTCCGAATGAGCCTTGAGATCGAAGTCCGTCCGGTTGGCGATACCTTCGAGCTCGCTCCAACCCATGCCGGGGAAGTTGTATTCGATGTCGTAGGTGCGCTTCGCGTAGTGGCTGAGCTCATCGGCTTCGTGCTCACGCAAGCGGAGATTCTCCGGCGTCATGCCGAGGTCGGTGTACCACTTCATCCGCTCGTCCAGCCAGTACTGCTGCCACTCGTCGTCGGTGCCAGGCTTGACGAAGAACTCCATCTCCATCTGCTCGAACTCTCGGGTTCGGAAGACGAAGTTGCCCGGGGTGATCTCGTTACGGAAGGACTTCCCCTGCTGGGCGATCCCGAAGGGGATCTTCTTGCGTGAGGTCGTCTGAACGGTCTGGAAGTCAACGAACATCCCCTGGGCCGTCTCCGGCCGGAGGTAAACCGCGTGCGCCGAGTCCTCGACCGGGCCCATGTGGGTCTTGAACATCAGGTTGAACTGACGGGGCTCGGTCCACGAAGGCCCCTGGCCACAGTCCGGACACGCCTTGTCGAGGTTGATGTGATCGGCACGGAACCGATGATGGCAGTTGGTGCACTCGACGAGCGGATCCGTGAAGGTCTCCACGTGACCCGACGCCTCCCACACCTTGGGGCTCATCAGGATGGACGATTCGAGCCCCACCACGTCGTCGCGCTGGTGGACCATGGTCTCCCACCAGGCGTTCTTCACGTTCCGCTTGAGCTCGATCCCGAGCGGCCCCCAGTCCCAGGCCGAGCGGAGACCGCCGTAGATCTCGCTCGAGGGAAATACGATGCCTCGGCGCTTGCACAGGTTAACGACGGTCTCGATACTTACGCGGCTCATGAAAGGGCATGATAGTCGGGCCATGAACGTCGCCCATCCGCTGTCCCCGTCGGAGGTGAACGTCAGATAGACGTCGCCTTAGGGCTGTTCGCCGTCGTTGTCCTGATCCTCCTGAATGGGTTCTACGTCGCCGGGGAGTTCGCTCTCGTAGCGGTCGACCGAACCAAGATCGAAGCGCTGGCTCAGGAGGGCCACCGTGGTGCGACCTCGACCCTGCGCGGGCTGAAGACCCTGTCGTTCCAGCTGTCGGGTGCCCAACTGGGCATCACCATCACCTCGCTGCTCGTGGGCTTCATCCTGGAACCGACACTCGGCAGGCCACTTGCCGGCCTCCTATCGCTCGCCGGGGTGCCCGAGGAGACCAGCGTCGGCCTGAGCGTCGTACTGGCTCTCATCCTTGCAACCGCCACCCAGATGGTCATCGGCGAGCTGGTGCCCAAGAACCTGGCGATCGCCCGGCCCCTACCGGTCGCTTTCAAGGTGGCCACCCCGTTGAGGATCAGCAATGCCATCTTCCGACCCCTCATCGCGTTCCTCAACGCATCGGCCAACGTCACCGTGAGGCTCCTGGGGGTCGAACCTCAGGAGGAGTTGGCCGGAACGCGCTCGCTGGAAGAACTCGAGGTCTTGATCCAGTCGTCCCGTGAGGGAGGCGGTCTGGGAGAGGCAGAATACTCCCTGCTGTCGAGATCCATCTCGTTC
>JBKHYB010000199.1:0-3986 GCA_046565725.1 Actinomycetota bacterium | reverse complement strand
GAGCCACGCTTTCCCGAACGCACGCTCGGTGGTGGAGCTGGCCCTCCCGCGGATGTACCGGGAAGACTTCGATTCGCTGTACGACCTGAAGCCCTTGTACCTGCGGCGCTCGGCCAAGAAGATCCAATGGGAGCGGATCCGTGGAGGAAGGGCGGTCACGTGAGCGCGGTCATGCACAGGCATGCGGACATGCCGCTCCCACAGCTGGAGATCACGCGGATGCGCCGGCGGCACCTTAAGAAGGTGCTTGCGATCGAGAGCAGTGTCTACCCCCGTCCGTGGAGCCTGTCGCTGTTCATGTCGGAGATCGGGCAGAAGAACACCCGTTCCTACATCGTGGCGAAACTCGACAACGAGGTGGTCGGCTACGCGGGGATGATGTTCACCGGCTTCGAGGCCCATGTGACCAACATCGCCGTTGACCCCGATCATCACGGCAGAAAGATCGGGACCAAGCTGCTTCTGACCATCATCACCGAGGCCATAGCCCGCGGCGCGGAGATCATCTCGCTAGAGGTTCGCGTGACCAATTCAGCAGCTCAGCAGATGTACGCCAAGTTCGGATTCGATGTTGTCGGCGTGCGGAAGGGCTACTACATCGAGACGAAGGAAGATGCGTACGTGATGGAGGTTGCCCGGGCCAACTCGACCGGATATCGCGAACGGCTTATGGGCATCCGTCGCGAGCTCGACGAGCTTGAAGGGAGGCGGCCGTGACCGACGAGCGTTTCACGTACGGCCACGCCGAAGGCAGACCCTCCGACGATGTGATGACGTTGGAGGAGCCGTCATCGTCTCGGAAACCGCTGGAGGAATGGGACGACAGCACCCTCGTGCTCGGCATCGAGACCTCCTGTGACGAAACCTCGGCCTCGGTGGTCAAGGGGGGACGACAGATCCTCTCGAACGTCATCGTCTCGCAGACGCAGCTGCACGGCGAGTACGGCGGGATCGTGCCGGAGATCGCGGCGAGGGCGCACGTCGAGGCTCTGAGTCCTGCGATCGGAGAAGCCCTGATGCAGGCCGACCTGACCTTCTGGGACCTCGACGGCATCGCGGCCACGATCGGACCGGGGCTGATCGGGTCACTGCTCGTCGGCGTCGCCGAGGCGAAATCCATGGCGGCCGTCCTGGAGGTGCCCTTCGTCGGGGTCAACCACCTCGAGGCCCACATCTATTCGAGCTTCCTCAGCGACGAGGAGGCCGACTTCCCGGCTCTGGTGCTGATCATCTCCGGCGGCCACACCTTGCTGGTGCATGCTCGCGGTCACGGGTCTTACGAGGTGCTCGGTAGCACGGTCGACGATGCCGCCGGCGAGGCGTTCGACAAGGTGGCCCGGTTCCTCGGTCTGGAGTACCCGGGTGGACCCGAGATCGACCGACTCTCGCTCCTGGGGGATCCTGACGCGATCCAGTTCCCTCGGTCGATGATCAACGAGGCCGGGTTCGACGTGTCCTACTCCGGCTTGAAGACCGCGGTGATCAACTACGTCCGGCGCGCCGAGGCTCGCAACGAGGAGATCTCGATCGAGAACATCGCGGCCTCATTCCAGAAGGCCGTGGTGGACGTTCAGGTGGCCAAGACGATGGCCGCCGCGGAGCACGCTGAGGTCGCCAGGGTCTTCCTGTGCGGGGGCGTGGCGGCGAACTCCGGCTTGCGGGCGGGCCTCCAGCAGGCCTGCGAGAAGGCCGGTCTCCGACTGTCCGTACCGCCGATGGAACTCTGCACCGACAATGCCGCCATGGTGGCGGCCTGCGGGACGGCCATGCTCCGCCGGGGGGCCTATATGAGCCTGGACGCGGCCCCCGATCCCAACCTGCCCCTGGTTTGACCACCTGACGGAGCCGCCCTACTATTAGCACTCACAGGTTCAGAGTGCTAAATCCCAGTAGGACCCTCAGGAGGTAGAGATGGCTGCAACGAAGACCTCGATCAAGCCCTTGGAGGACCGCATCCTGGTCCGTCCCGAGGAAGGCGAGGAGACCACGATCTCCGGGATCGTCATCCCCGACACCGCCAAGGAGAAGCCCCAGCAGGGCACCGTCCTTGCGGTCGGCCCCGGGAAGCGTTCGGACACCGGCGACCTGATCCCGATGGACGTCAAGGAAGGCGACCGGGTCATGTACTCGAAGTACGGCGGCACCGAGATCAAGGTCGACGGCGAAGAGCTTCTGATCCTCTCGGCCCGTGACGTGCTCGCGATCGTCGGCTAGCCGAACCAACCGATCATCGACCGGATGAGGACGCGTTGATTGCGTCCTCATCACGCGTAAGGAAAGGGAGAGTTATATGGCCAAGATCGTCAAGTTCGACGAGGAGGCTCGGCGGGGTCTCGAGGCTGGTGTAAACCGTCTCGCCAACGCCGTTCGTGTGACGCTCGGCCCCCGTGGCCGCAACGTCGTCATCGACAAGAAGTGGGGTGCCCCCACGATCACCAACGACGGCGTCACTATCGCCAAGGAGATCGAACTGGAGGACCCGTGGGAGAACATGGGCGCCCAGCTCGTTAAAGAGGTGGCGTCCAAGACCAACGACGTCGCAGGTGACGGGACGACCACGGCTACCGTGCTCGCTCAGGCGATCATCCGCGGCGGTCTCCAGTCGGTGGCTGCCGGGGCCAACCCGATGGCGCTCAAGCGTGGGATCGAGCAGGCCGTCAAGGCTGCCGTCGATTCGATCAAGTCCCAGTCGCGTGACGTCGAGGGCCGCGAGCAGATCAGCCACGTCGCTTCGATCTCTGCGAACAACGACCCCGAGATCGGCGAGATGGTGGCCGAGGCGATGGACAAGGTCGGCAAGGACGGCGTGATCACCGTCGAAGAGTCGAACACGTTCGGTCTCGAGCTCGAGCTCGTCGAGGGTATGCAGTTCGACAAGGGCTACATCTCGCCCTACTTCGTCACCGACCAGGAGCGGATGGAAGCCGTCCTCGAGGACCCGTACATCCTGATCGTGCAGAACAAGATCAGCAACGTGCGCGACATGCTTCCGATCCTCGAGAAGGTCATCCAGAGCGGCAAGCAGTTGCTGATCCTCTCCGAGGACGTCGAGGGCGAGGCTCTCGCCACGCTCGTCGTCAACAAGATCCGCGGCACCTTCAGCTCGGTCGCCGTCAAGGCCCCCGGCTTCGGTGACCGTCGCAAGGCCATGCTCCAGGACATCGCTATCCTGACCGGTGGTCAGGTCATCTCCGAGGAGATCGGTCTCAAGCTCGAAGGCGTGACCGTCGACATGCTCGGAACGGCCCGAAAGGTTGTCGTCACCAAGGACAACACCACGATCGTCGAGGGCGCCGGCAAGGACGACGAGATCCGCGGCCGCATCGAGCAGATCAAGGCCGAGATCGACCGTACCGACTCCGACTGGGACCGAGAGAAGCTCCAAGAGCGTCTCGCCAAGCTCTCCGGCGGTGTCGCAGTGCTGAAGGTCGGTGCTGCTACCGAGGTCGAGCTCAAAGAGAAGAAGCACCGCATCGAGGACTCCGTCTCGGCGACCCGCGCGGCCGTCGAAGAGGGTGTCGTGCCCGGCGGTGGCACCACGCTGGTGCGCGCCCGCGAGGCGATCGACGCTCTGGACCTCAACGGTGACGAGAAGACCGGTGCGATCGTGGTCGCCAATGCGCTCGATGCTCCGTTGCGCTGGATCGCCCAGAACGCCGGACTCGAGGGTGGCGTCGTGGTCGAGCGTGTCCGTAACGAGAAGCCCGGTCACGGACTCAATGCCGCGACCGGCGAGTACGTCGACCTGCTGCAGGCCGGCGTGATCGACCCGGCCCGGGTCACCCGTTCGGCCCTCGAGAACGCCGCTTCGATCGCTGCCCTGTTCCTCACCACGGAAGCCACCGTGGTCGAGAAGCCGGTCGACGAAGACGAAGCAGGCCACGGCCACGGCCACGACCACGGCATGGGCGGCATGGGTGGCATGGGCGGCATGGGCATGATGTAACGATTCCCACCTCGATCTGGATCGCTATACGAGCGATTCC
>JBKHYB010000198.1:0-3997 GCA_046565725.1 Actinomycetota bacterium | reverse complement strand
ACGTTCTCGCCCAACTTCAGCCACCGGGTAACTCTCGTGGCGAGCTGCTCGGCCGACTGATGGAACAGACCACCGCTCTCGATCATGTCGGCGGTGTGCTTCCGGGCTACCTTCGAAAGCTCCGGATCCAGACGCAACCCGGAGAGGTCCCGTGACCGCCGCTCGTTGACCATCAATCGCGTCAACCTCTTCTCTGAGGTCTTCGAGGTCCAACACGAAGATGAAGACGAGCCCACCGGCAGATCGGCCCTGGACGCGGCTGCGGAGGGTGGAGATGAGGGCTCGGGATCGGCAGATCGAACGGGCCGCGCGGCTTGGCGCATCGCGCCCTTCGTCCGCACCGCTATCGAGCGATCCCCTCGATCGACGGAGCCGTCGACCTTCCCTTTGCGTTCCACCCGGGTTCCCCGCTTGCGAGCTTCCGCATCGTGCTCTCCGGAACCCTCCCAGGTGAGGTTGTACCTGCTGCCCCACGATCCGAATCTGAGCTCGGCGGTGTTCAGCGACGGATCGATGGTGAAGTTCGAGAGTGGGATCTTCTTGGCTGTGGCCGCCGAGACGCAGACTCCGCCCCGGCACATCGGCGTGGACGCTACCGCAGCGATGTTGATGACCCGCTTGCGGCCCTTGGAGAACCGGAGGCCCTGGATGGTGACCCGCCGGCGTCCGACGTCCCACTTCGCCAGCGCTGCCTGCATCGCGGGAGGGCGCTCGGTATCTGCCTGAACCACGTCCGCGGGGGACGATGGCCATACGACCCAGGCTGCTAGAACCAAGCTCGCCGCTCCTGCAGCGAGCACGGTGTGTCGCTTCATAGGGATACGTCCTTTCCCCACTTTCCGTGATCGACCGATTACCCACGGTGGGCCGCCCGGAAACCCCCTCGAGGCGCGATACTGCGCCGGTGACAGACACGCCGGCGCTCCGAGCCCTACGGGATTCCGACCTCTCCTACCGGGTGGTGACGAATCCCCGGCCACGCACGGTAGAAGAGAGTGCCGAACTCCAGGGGATCGCCGTCGAACGCCTACTGAAGACGATCGTCGTGCGGCGGGGGGAGAACGACTACATCTTCGTGCTCGTACCGGGGCCGCGGTCGATCGATTGGCCGAAGCTCAGGGCTCATCTCGGGGTTTCCCGTCTCTCGCTGCCCGACCAAGAGGAAGCTCGCGAGGCGACGGGCTACGAGCGGGGGACGATCACTCCGTTCGGCTCGAAGGCGTCGTGGCCGGTCGTTGCGGACGCCTCGATAGCCGGGGCCGAGACGGTCGCGATCGGCGGAGGTGGTCACGGGGTGAACCTCCATCTCGAGGCCGACGACCTGATCGCGTACCTGGGGGCCGAGGTCGCGGATGTGACCAAGGCGGGTTGAGCTAGACCTTCCCTTCCGGTGCAGGCAGGCCGATCGGGTTCGGGAAGGGGACTCCCCCGCCGTCAACGATGGCCACCACGATCGGGGTCATGGCATCGATCAGCCGATCGACGTCCTGCTCCACGGCTCCCCACGCCTGGAGCGTGAGCCGGTCGGTATCCGCTTCGATCATCGCGCGAAGCGTGCGCCCTGCTTCAGAGATGCCGATGTCTGCCAACAGATCGCGGGCGCGCAGCCGCTGCTCCGCGGCCGCCCACTCCTCGTCCGACCATCCTCGGTTCCTCTGAAGGACCTCGCGATCGACCCCTCCCGAGGCCGTGAACAGCACGTGCGCCTCACATCCGTCGATCCCGGCCGCGGTCAAACATGCGTTGTGGCCGTCTCCCCTGAATTCCCGTAGCAGTGTGCAGGCGTGCCAGAGACTGAGGTACGGATCGTCGGGCCACGGAAGCGAGGCGTGGGCGGCGAAGAGGGCACGCCCTGCCGGATCCGCAGCCGACGCGGCGGTCACGAGGAGCCTCCCGGCCTCTTCGACCGAGGAAGGTTCGACCTCGCGCAGCAATCGTTGGAGCGCCGTAAGTGCCACCTCGTTGCGAGCGGCGAGGACCTTCTCGGGGGTCGAGAACCGCCACGCGTCCGGGATGGCACGGCCGATCATGTCGGGGTGGAAGTTGTAGAAGGTGGCTTGCACCAACTCGGGTGAAGCGGGACCCAGCGCCGCCGAGCGGGATGCGAAGTAGCCCATCCAGTAGCCCTTGAGGCCGGCCGCTCCGTAGATCTCTTTGACCCGAGGTTCGAAGTAAACGACCGCGTGGATCGTCTCGGCTAACTGCCACAACCTCCGCGCGATGCTTCTGTCCATCGTGCATCATGCCCTCTCCCCTCGGGATACAGATTCCGGGGCATGAAATGGTCGTATATCGACCAGATACCGACTAGGAAACGGGGGGGATCAGGTTGCGGGTGGCTTGGACGTCTTCGTGCATCTGGGCTACCAGGTCGTCCACCGAGGAGAACCTCAGCTCATCGCGGAGCCGGGCCCAGAACGACAGACGGACCGTCTGACCGTAGAGGTCTCCGTCGAAGTCGAGGAGGAACGCCTCCACCGAGACCGGGCTGTGGCCCTCTTGGCCGCCGAAGGTTGGGTTAACCCCGACGCTGATCGCGGCGGTGTGGACCATGTCTCCGACCCGAGCCATACCTGCGTAGACGCCCAGCGGGGGCCGAGCAAGGGCGGGATCGACGTCGAGGTTCGCCGTGGGGAAGCCGAGGTCTTTCCCGCGGGCCGCCCCCCGTACCACCACCCCATCGAGGTCGAAGGGCCTGCCGAGCAATGCTCGGGCCTCTTCCATGTCGCCTTCTGCGATGGCTCGCCGGATGCGGCTCGAAGACACCGCTTCGCCGCCGATCGTCTGAAGCGTCACCCCTGCGACGTCGAAACCGAGTTCGTTACCCATGCGACGAAGGAGGTCCACGGTCCCGGCAGCCTTGTGACCGAAGCGCCAGTCCTCTCCGACGAGAACGACCCGTGCACCCAGCCTCTGCACGAGGACCTCGGTTACGAAGTCCTCGGGGGTCATGTGAGAGAACGCCTCGTCGAAAGCGAGTACCGCCGTCATGTCGATCCCGCTCTCGCCCAGGAGCTCGACCTTCCGCTGCGTGGACGACAGCAGCGGAGGAGCTTTATCGGGTCGCAGCGTCATCGCAGGGTGGCGATCTCACGTCAGGGCAACCCCGGTGGCGCCGAGCTCTTCGGCTCGCTCCATGGTCTGCATGATCAGGGATCGGTGCCCCATGTGGACTCCGTCGAAGGTCCCGATCGTTACTGCCGCTCCGCCGGATGGTGGGCTCAGCGCATCCAACCCGAAGACGGCATTCATCGTGGCACCACGCGTTCCGCTACCAAGCGATCGGCCTCGGTTCGATACACCCCCAGTAGCTCGCCATCGTGTACGACCGCGGTGAAAGATCCCTCCGCCATCCCCGGGGGTTTGGGAAGCGGTCGTCCGTTGGCGACCAACGCGACCTCGCTATCGCCGACCTCTGTAGACCCGAGGTCGCGAACGGCATCGATCATGGGGCGCAGCGTATCGGCCCCCACGGCATCGAGTGGCACGGCTTCCGAGAGCATGAAGCCGGCCGCCTCGGTCCGGCGCAAGGATCTCAGGTGCGCCCCGCAGCCGAGGACCTGCCCGAGGTCGTGAGCCAGGGTGCGGATGTAGGTTCCACCCGAACACGTCACGTCCAGACCCAACTCGTTCATCGCATCCGGCCCGTCGATCAGGTCGATCTCGTAGATATGCACCTTGCGGGCGGGCCGTTCGACCTCAACCCCTTGCCGAGCGAGCTCGTGTAAGCGCTTGCCTCCGATCCGCACGGCAGACACCATCGGGGGGATCTGCTCGATCTCGCCCCTGAACCGATCGAGGGCCTCACGGACCTGCTCCGTCCCCACATCGACGGGTCTTTGTTCGAAAACCTCTCCCGATGCATCCTGGGTCGAGGTGGAAGCCCCGAGACGCACCCGTGCTTCGTATCTCTTGGGCGAAGCTTGTGCATACGAAAGGAACCTCGTGGCCTTCCCTACCCCCACTAGAAGCACACCGGTCGCGTCTGGGTCCAGGG
>JBKHYB010000197.1:0-4012 GCA_046565725.1 Actinomycetota bacterium | reverse complement strand
TCTTCGGCGCCCTGGAACACGTGGGAGTCGACCTCAATCAGCTCGCGGATGCCGTGAACGAGGGCGCCCCCGTCTATGCCTCGGCCGAGGCGCAGCAGGAGCTCCATAGGGCGCTCACCGCGGTCTCGCCCTTCGCCGAAGATTTCGCCGACCTGTTGATCCTGAACCGCGCCGACTGGAAGCGCATGATGGAGGCCGGTGACGTGGTGCTCGCCACCACCGCCGCTCGACCCGAAGGTCTACGAGACCTCGTTTACGGGCTCTACCGCTACGTCTACAAACTCGGCGGTGACATCCCCGCTTTCTTCCGCATCTCCGACGGCAGCGCGGGGGCCGGGTTCACGAACTTCATCGGCGGGAACGACCAGGAAGAGGAACAGAACCAGATCTGCACCGCGTTCCCGCCCGAGATCCGAGAGCAGATCCCAGCGTGTAAGGACCGGCGATGAAGGGTCACCACAGGATCATCTTCATAAAGGTCGTGATCTTCGCCGCGGTCGCCGCGGTCCTGACCACCGCGCTCGGCATCAAGCTCGCGAACTCCCGACTGTTCGCCGACACGTACGACCTGGAAGCGGCCTTCGAGGATGCAGCAGGTGTGATCCCCGGCGATGCCGTGAAGCTTGCGGGTGTGGACGTCGGACGCGTTACGGGGACCGAGATCGAAGACGGCCAAGCGATCGTCAGGTTCAACCTCGATAAGGACATCGAGTTGCCCAAGGACTCGATGGTGGGTATCCGCTGGCGCAACGTCTTGGGGCAGCGATTCCTCTACATCTATCCGGGCGACGACTCCCAGACCTATGCCGAGGGCGACCGCATCGCCTCTGCTAACACCGAGGACGTCAACGACATCGGCGAACTGCTCAACAAGGTGGGCCCGATCCTCAAGGCGATCGACCCCGACGAGGCGAACGCCTTCCTGGACTCCGTGAACACCGCCCTTCAGGGGAACGAGGCCGAGATCCGCAACCTGCTGGATGAGGGCGCCGAACTTGCGCAGACCCTGGGGGCCGAGGACGAGAACATCCAGGATCTGCTCTCGTCTGCCGACCGGGTCACCGCAGCTTTCGCTTCCCAGGACGAGGCCCTCGGCGAGATCTTCGACAACCTCGACAGCGTCGGCGAGGTGTTGCGGCGCAGGCTGCGCGATGTCAACGCCCTCGTCAGCGACTTCTCGGTGGTCCAACGAGAGCTCGACGATGTCCTCACCACCAACCGCTCCAACATCGATTCCACGCTCGCGGACCTCGACGTCGTTGCCTCCACCCTCGCCAAGAACCGGGACCGCTTGTCAGAAACCCTTGAAACACTCCCCCTCGGCGTCATCAGCTACCAGCAGACGTCATCGTGGGGCGAGTTCTTCAACGTGCGCATCGTCCGGCTGACGATCCAAGATCGCGAGTCGAACATCGTGGTGGATCGCAGCGAGTTCGACCAGCAGCACGGCGATGAAGGCGGCTCGCCTGCTACCGGAGACGGAGAGGGCGACGGCTATCCGGAGGACGAGGACGGCGATGACACCTCCGAGGAAGACGACGGCGGCCGCCGGGCTGCCTCCGAGGGGCTCGAAGCGATCCTGCGCTTCGTCCTGCTGGGAGGAGGTGGCCGATGAGGTTGTTCCGAGCTAAAGGCTCGTTCCTCGAGCGGAACCAGCTGATCATCGGCATCGTCTCTTCGGTGCTCGTCCTTGGCGGGTCGGCTTTCGCGATCATGCTGTCCGGCGGGGCCTTCGCGAAGACCTACACCGTCACGGCTCGATTCACCGACGCTGCCGGCATCAAGACGGGCGACGAGGTCCAGGTCGCCGGTCTCGAAGCAGGCACCGTTAAGGGGGTCGAGATCGAAGACGGCGCCGTGAAGGTCACGCTTGCGGTGAACGATGACGTGCAGATGCCGGTCGACTCGTTGGCAGAGATCCGCATCGAAACGCTGCTCGGCCGCAAGAACGTGACCCTTGTCGCCGGCGATTCGGGCAGCATGCTCCAAGACGGCGACACGATCCCGGTTGAGAACACCATCACGCCGGTCGAGGTCACGGATCTCGCCGACACTTCCGTGAGGCTTCTGGAGGCCTCCGATGCCGAAGCCTTCGAAACCTTCCTGACCGAGATCACCAAGATCACGAGAGGCAAGGAGGAGCAGGTTGGACAGCTCATCTCCGGCCTCGGCGACCTTGCCGCCGCGGTGGACAGCCGTCGCGATGAGCTTGGTCGCTTGCTGGATTCGCTCAACACGTTGTCTGCCACATTCGCCGAGCGTGACGACACCCTCGTCTCCCTCATCGACAACTACGACGTCGTGTTGGCCAACCTCGCCGACCGGACCGACGACCTGCAGGAGTTGCTCGACTCGACCGAAACCGCTTCGTTCGAGGTTGCATCGCTGGTCAGTCGTAACCGAGGCACGATCAACTCCGCCCTCGAAGGACTCCGGACAACGCTGAAGACGATCGACGATCATCAGATGGAACTGGCGGCCGCGGTCTCCTACCTCGAGGAAGCGGTCCGTGGCTACTCCAGCGTCGGCTACTCGCAAGGCACGCCCAACCGCTGGGCGAACATCTTCGTTCAGAGCCTCGGCCCCCTGGGGGTCGACGCGATCGCCGGACCCTGTGGTGCTCTGGATCAGGCTCTGGACGAACTCCTCGGACCGGACCCACGACCCTGTGACGAACGCGCCGAGTACGGGGAGGGCGAAGAGGAACAGTCCGACGAGGAAGAGCCGCCCTCACGCAACGGTGCAGGCGAGGCAACCGAGGAGGTCGGCGACGCTATCGATGACGTGACCGGAGATCTCGGTGATCTTCTCGACTCCATCACCGGAACCACAGGGCTTGGTGCCGCGCTGAGAGGAGGGCTGCTGCCGTGAAGAAGCTGACCTCCTTGCTCGTGGCTTTCGTCCTGGTCGCCTCCGGCTGTTCGGTCTTCGGGGGCGAAGAGGCCAAGGGTCGCGTGATAACCGCCGAGTTCTCGCGTGCCGTGCAGATCTTCCCCGGCAACAGCGTGCGGGTTCTCGGGGTTACGGTGGGCCGCGTGGTCGACGTCGAGGTCACTCCGGAGGCCGCTCTGGTCGACATCCGGATCGACGACGACTCCGTCAAGCTCCCCGCCGACGTGAAAGCAACGCTGATCCCCGTGTCGCTGCTGGGCGAACGCTACGTGCAGCTGTTCCCCGCCTACGAGGGAGGACCCACGTTCGAGGGCGACCGCCTCACGATGGACCGGACCAGCGTTCCGGCCGAACAGGATGAGCTCCTGCGGGGCCTGCAGGACTACTTCGGAGCGATCGATCCGGAGAAGGTGTCGGAGTTCGTTTCGACCGCAGCATCCGTGCTCGACGACAACGGCGAGGACATCAACCGCTTGATCGACAAGGGGTCGTCGGTCCTGGCGACGCTGGCGGGCAAGAAGGAGAGCCTGTCCAGCCTGATAAGCCAGCTCAACACGCTCACGCTTACGCTTTCGACCCGCCAGGCTTCGATCGCCCGGCTGATCAGTACCTACAACGTCGTCGTTTCCACCCTGAACGACAACCGAGCTGCGCTTGAGGGCACGATCCAAGGCTTGAACGCGGCCTCTGTCGAGCTGGCGTCGCTGCTGACCGAACACCGCAACCCGTTGGCGGCCGACGTTCGCTCCCTCACGCGCACCTTCAGAACCCTCTCTCGGAACTCCGACCGCTTCGTGGAGACCGGCAAGTGGGCACAGAAGCTGTTCGAAGCGGCCAGCAAGGCCGTCGACTACGAACGAAACTGGCTGCGTCTCGGCAACCAGGGGGGCCCGCTTGTCGAGATGGCGTTGTTCCGCCTCCAGGATCGGCTGATGGGTGTGTGCCTGAGACTCGGCGTCGATGAGTGCGCCAACCGCGCCTACTGGGCCGAGAACGTCCCCGGTCTGTTCTGCGTGATCCCGGGTGCCTGCACGAACGACGATCGCACGCCCGGCCAAGCGTTGGACGACGCTCTCAAGGGCCTCCCCGACGAGGTTGGTGACGAGATCGGCAAGGAGAT
>JBKHYB010000196.1:0-4034 GCA_046565725.1 Actinomycetota bacterium | reverse complement strand
TTTCCTGGGTCGAGATCGGACCTGAGCCCTTGGAGACCACGGAACTTCTGGAAACCGCAAGTTCTACGGAAACAGAACCGGGAGCCGGGCCCGGAGCGAGCGTGTCCCCGTCCGCACCCCCATCCCTGGAGCCAAAGCAAGAGATGTGGCTAGTAGGATTCCCGGCGGAGGCGTGCGAGAGCGGCCGAATCGGCACGACTGGAAATCGTGTGACCTTCACGGGTCCAAGGGTTCAAATCCCTTCGCCTCCGCTCCTAGAACGGGAAAGAGCCACCCAGCGCGGGTGGCTCTTCCTGTGTGCGGTGGGGGGGAGATTCGAACTCCCGGTGGGCGTGAACCCACAACCGCTTTCGAGGCGGTCCCGTTATGGCCACTTCGGTACCCCACCAAGAAGCCTCCCGATGTTACAGGGGTGGGACGGCCCGCCTGTCCCTGAAGAACGCCGTGAGCACCTCGGCGCATCCCTCGGCCAAGACGTCCGCGACGACCTCGAGCTGATGGTTGAGCCGAGGATCCTGAACGATGTTGTAGAGGCTGTAGGCGGCGCCGGCTTTGGGATCTTGCGCTCCGTAGACCACCTTGTCGACCCGAGCCAGAACCAGCGCACCCGCGCACATCGGACAGGGCTCCAAGGTCACGTAAAGGGTGCAGCCGGTCAGGCGCCAGGAGCCCAGGGCCTCGGACGCGGCTCGCAGGGCGAGGATCTCGGCGTGAGCGGTGGGGTCTTTGCGCAGCTCCCTCTCGTTGGCGGCCGACGCGATGACCTCTCCGTCTTTGACCACCACGGCCCCGATAGGTACGTCATCGTGTTCGGCAGCTCGCCTCGCTTCGGCGAGGGCAAGGCTCATGGCTCTGTCGTGGTCCAAGGTCAGGTCTGGCCCTGCTTGCGCTTCTCCTTACGCGCAAGGACCTTCTTCTTGGCGGCTTCGAAACGTTCCTTGGTCCACTCGAGCATGTCGTCGGCCCAGTCGTACTCCCGAGCCAGCACCGCTAGGCCGGCGATGTTCAGAAGGAACGACCACGGGCCGGGCAAAGGGATGATGGCGATCCCGACGATGATCAGGGCAACCCCAAGCACCGTGATACCGATCCGGATCGCCAGCTCCTTGGGTGTGCGCTTCTTGTGATTGAGGCTGGAGTCGCCGTTGGTCTGGAACTCCCAGCCGTTCAGAGGCTTGGCCTTCTGCCCCTCCTCAGGCCAGGGGGCCATCTCCGCGAAGGAGCGGATGAAGGCCATCGCCACCCGAGCCATATCCCGGGTCTCCACGGCGAGCTGCACGTAGGTGATCTCTTCCTGCTGGTTCTCTACGCAGATGACCGGCCCTCGAGGGTCGTCCTGGCTCACCCCCCAGGTGCGGAACTGCGTCCATGGGATGTCGGCGTCCCCATCCTTGCGGCCGGACCAGCGCACCAGGGCTCTCTCGGACGTGATGAAGAAGACGCCTTTGCGTCCGTCATCCGGATGGCGCGCCCGCACCCACGAGACGATCTCCTCGTCTTCGATCAAGAAGGGTTGCGCTTTTCGCTCGATCTGCTCATTCCGCACCTCGCCCAGGCGCTGGAGTAGACCCATGGGGTAAGTAAACCCCGTACCTGGGGGAAAACGGAAGAACCTTGGGGGAACCTGCCTCGAGCGGGGCCGGATCGAACCTCGGATACCTCCGGGAGACCCCCGCTGATGTTTAACCGTGCCGTCACAACCACGCAACGCGATCGGAACGGTTGCCCCCTAGCCTCATGTCATGCAGATAGAGAGTGCTCGGTCGCGGGGAAAGAGTCTCCGGATAGCCCTCGTGGCGCACGACAACAAGAAGCAGGACCTCCTGGACTGGGCGAGGTTCAATCGCGGGACGCTCGAGAGACACCGACTCTTCGCCACCGGCACGACCGGCTCGTTGTTGAGTGGGGAGCTCGGTCTCGCGATCACGAAGCTCCTCAGCGGTCCTCTGGGTGGTGACCAACAGATCGGGGCGATGATCTCTCAGGGGGGCCTCGACGTGCTGATCTTCTTCTGGGACCCGCTAGAACCTCAGCCCCACGATCCCGACGTTAAAGCGCTACTCCGGATGACCGTGGTCTGGAACGTGCCCGTTGCGTGCAACCGAAGCATGTCAGACTTCATCATCGCTTCGCCGCTGATGGACTCTCACTACGAGCGCGCCCTTCCCGGTCACCTTCAGATCAACGAGGTCCCGCCGAACGTCGCGTGAGCGCGTACCGTGCGATCGGCGCCCAACATCCAGGTGAGGCGCGTTAGACACCCGCCTTTGGTTTGATAGGCGCAGAGGGATGACCCGATCTGTGGGCGGAGGAGGCCGATGAGCGACATCCGCGAAGTAAAGCTCCCCGGGGTAGGGGTGCGCTACGAATTCGAAACTTCCGAAGGCAAACTCGTCGGAGTCATCTCGCACCGATCGGGGTTACGAGAGGTCTACGTCTCTCGCCCCCAGGACCCGGACGAGTTCAAGCGGGTACTCGGACTGTCGCCAGATGATGCGCGTACTCTCGCGGAACTGCTGGGCGCGTCCCGCATCTCCGAGCAACTCGCCGACCTTCAGCAGCAGATCGAGGGTCTCGTCATCGACTGGCTACCTGTGAGATCTGACTCGCCGTACGTGAACCGAACGATAGGAGACACCAAGATCCGCACCCGGACGGGTGTATCGATCGTTGCGATCGTGAGAGGCGACCAAGCGATCCCGGCCCCCGGTCCGGATCGAACGCTTCAAAGCGACGATTATCTGGTGGTCGTCGGAACAGGACGTGGCGTGGAAGAGGTCGTCGAGCTGCTCCGCGCGGGCTAGATGGAGCACCCGGAGCTCTTCGTTGAGCTGGGGGCCGTCCTGCTGGGGTTGGCCATCCTGTCGCGTGTGGCCGGGCGCATCGGCATGCCCACGATCCCTCTCTACCTGACGGCGGGACTTGCCTTCGGCAACGGGGGGATCTTTCCGCTCGTGACGTCCGAGGACTTCATCCGGGTGGGAGCCGAGATCGGTCTCATCCTGCTCCTCTTCATGTTGGGCTTGGAGTACACGGCCTCCGAACTCCTCACCACGATCCGTGAACAATCCCGTGTAGGGATGATCGACCTGCTACTCAACTTCACACCGGGCTTCCTGTTCGGACTCATCCTTGGATGGGGCACCGTTCTCGCTGCTGTACTCGGAGGCGTGACGTATGTGTCGTCTTCGGGAATCATCGCCAAGCTTCTTTCCGACCAAGGGTGGACCGGGAACCGCGAGACCCCGATGGTGCTGTCTACGTTGGTGATCGAGGACCTTGTCATGGCGCTTTACCTACCGATCATCGGCGCCCTGCTCGTAAGGGGTGGTGACGTCGGCAGTCTGGTACCGGCGGCGATCGGGATCCTCGGCGTCGCGGCGGTACTGGCGGCGGCCACAAGGATCGAGGTGGGTGTCAGCCGCTTGGTATTCAGCCGCTCGGACGAATCCCTGTTGTTAACGATCCTGGGGATGACGATCCTCGTTGCGGGGGCCGCGGAGGTCTTCGGGATCTCAGCGGCGGTAGCCGCCCTCTTGGTAGGGATCGTGCTGTCGGGTCCGGCCGCAGAAGCTGCCCACGCGCTTCTGTCACCGATGCGAGATCTGTTCGCCGCGATGTTCTTCGCTTTCGTCGGGCTATCCGTGGATCCATCGTCTATCCCACCCACACTTCTGCCGGCGGCAACTCTGGCGGCAGTCACGGTCGCAACGAAGTTCGCGACCGGGTGGTTCGGAGCGGTTCGATCGGGAATAGGCGTCAGGGGCCGCGTTCGGGCCGGAGCGATGCTGACAGCGAGGGGAGAGTTCTCGATCGCGATCGCGGGACTTGCTGCGGGGGCGGGAGTTGCAACCGAGTTCGAGGGACTGGCCATCAGCTACGTGTTCGTGATGGCCATCGTGGGACCGATCCTTGCTCGCATCGCGGACCCGGTGGGAGCACTCCTCGCTCGGCGATCCCAAGGATGATGGCGGCGAACACAGGAGGACGAGATGGAACGTACGTATCGCAGGCGCGTGAGAGAGCTAGTAGCG
>JBKHYB010000195.1:0-4034 GCA_046565725.1 Actinomycetota bacterium | reverse complement strand
AAAGCCCGCTACGTCGTCCCGGCCGTCGTGAACCTGTTGGAGTCGATCCAGGAGCGAGAGTCGGTGGGGCTCGAAGTCATCAACGGAGACCGGGTGGTCGCCGGCATCGCCCCCAAGGTCAGGGAAGGCGTGGTCCTGCAGACCGCCAACGTTCTGGACTTCGAGGTTACCTACAGGTGCCCGCGAGGCTCGGGCGGTGAGGACCACCGAGTCGAGATCGTTCCGTCCGTGGCCGGTACCACGGTCGACGAGTTGGGACTTGAAGCAACGGTCGTCTGCCAGGAGGAGCCCGTCGAGGTCCTTCCGGTGACCGCGATAGCTCCTCTGGTGGCGATCCCTATCTTCCCGGCTGCACCGCCACCGCCACCGGCCCCGGTTTCCAACGCACAGCCCGCTACGCAGTCCCAGGCACAGGCTCAGGGTGCTGCCGCTCATCAGGAACAGGACGAACCGCAGCTGGCCACCGTCCACCAGGAGGACGACAACCTCCAGGAGGAAGAGCTGTACGCGATGGTCGCCTACGACCGGGGCGAGATCCCGGCCGGCGTCACCTTCGGTCTGGGTGTCGTGTCCGTGTCCCTTATGTACCTGTCTGGGCTAGCTCTTCGGCGCCGTTTGGAGACGCAGGCGCAACAACGTCGGAGGTAGCGGCAGGAGCGCCTCTCGGCGCGCCGAACCCTAGCCACCAGACATCCTTAAAGGAGGAACGAAGGTGAAGCGACTCGCAGCACTGATCGCAGCAGCGCTCATGGCCATGACGGGTGTGGCCTCGGCGCAATCGCTGCCTATCGGCCCGGCTGCCGGTTTCACCTCGGGGGACGAGGTCGAGTATGTAGGTTTCGTGCCCTTCGAGGTTGGGTCGGCGACCGGCGTCACCATCAAGGGCAAGTACATGTACCTGACGTCGTGGAAGAACCTCTCGATCTACGACATCAGCGACCCGACTTCACCTCAGAGATTGGGTTCTCTGCCTATCGGCTTCCAGTTCGAGAACGAGGACGTGCAGATCACGCCGGACGGCCGCTACCTGTTCTTCGCCGAGTCGTTGCCCGGAAACACACTTCACATCTACGACGTCGAAGACAAGACGGCTCCCACCGAGGTGGCTACGCTCGACGGTGCGGGCGACCACACCACGACCTGCATCCTCAAGTGCAAGTACCTCTACGGGTCTGACGGCTCGATCGTCGACGTTCGCGACCCTCTGAAGCCGAAGCTTCTCGCCGCCAACAACGGTCCGTCCGAGGACATGTGGACGACGAAGGCGACCGGGCAGAACTTCAGCAACCACGACGTGACCGAGGTCCGCAACGGCTTCATCCTCACGGCTCCGATCAGCGGTCCGTTCCACTACATGGACGTGCGTGATCCGCTGAACCCGAAGGTCCTCGCCCTCGGCATCAAGGAAGCCGAAGAGGGATGGCTGTTCCACTCGGGTCGTTGGCCGAACGGGGGCAAGGACAACTTCATCCTGATGCAGGGTGAGCTGAACGCTCAGACCCGTTGTGATGACGTCACCGGGCCCTTCCAGACCTACGATGCCCGCAACTGGACCAAGACCAAGTCCTTCAAGCTGATCGACACCTACCGGGTCACCAACGGCGTCTACGCCGACGGGTCGCCTGCAGCCAACGGGCTCGGCTGTTCCGCCCACTGGTTCCAGGAGCACGGTTCCTTCAAGAACGGTGGTCTCGTGGTGATGGGTTACTACGAGCACGGCAGCCGCTTCTTCTCGGTCGACAAGAACGGCAAGATCACCGAGCAAGGTTGGTTCCTCCCGAACGGAGGCTCGACCTCTGCGGCCTACTGGGCCTCGGACGGTAAGAACGAGAAGATCGCCTATGCCGTCGACTACACCCGAGGCATAGACATCCTCCGCTGGAACGGCAAACTCTGATACAGGGCGGTCTCGCACGATAGGTGCGTGCCAACCCGAAGAATTAGAAGGGCCCGGATATATCCGGGCCCTTCTCACGTTCGGGCAGGGAGGGGCGGTCTTCCGGAGAACCTTCGTCGCATGAGAAAGCTCTTCGCTGCCGCCGTCGGTGTAATGGCCTTGTTGTTGGGTGGAAGTGCATCCGCCGTGTCCGACCTCCGTTACGGCCCCACCGCGGGGGGATTCGCATCTGACAACGTCGAGCACGTCACCCACATCCCGCTCAATCTCGACAGTGCCGGTGCCCGACTGGTCGATGGCTACTTCTACATCACCACCAGCAATGGCCTGACGATCTACGACGTCTCCGAACCGGAGTCGCCGCAGCGCCTCGGGTTCCTGCCGATGCCTCAGCAGCCCTATTTCGCGGAGGAAGACGTCGACACGAATGGTCGGATCTTGCTGATCTCGACGTTCAACGGCCTAAACGTCATCGATGTGGAGGACAAGAGCAACCCGGTCGTGATCGGCGAGGTCTCCGGACTCGACGAGCACACCTTCTCGTGCGTACTCGACTGCAAGTGGGCCTACGGATCGGAGGGTGCGATCGTCGACCTCCGCGACCCCTCCGAGCCCAAGCAGGTGGGCAACTGGGCCGGAGGTTTGAACCTCGGGAACACGCACGACGTGACCGAGGTCAAGCCCGGGTTCGTGCTCACGTCCACCCAGCCGATGCTCCTCCTCGATGTCCGTAAACCGGATGCACCGAAGGTTCTCGCTCAGAGCGAGCAGAGGCCGGACTACATGCATGCCAATCTCTGGCCCAACGGGATGAAGGACAGGTTCTATCTCGCAGGCACCGAATCCATGGGCCCAACCTGCGACGAGAGCGATGGCGCACTGATCACCTACGACGCCTCGAGATGGCAGAAGACCAAGACCTTCCGGATCATCGACGAGTACAGGGTGGCGAACGGTCTGCCCACGGACGGGAACGCAGCCGCTAACCTCTACTGCACCCACTGGTTCGATGTCCGGCCCGGTTATCGCAACGGTGGGATCGTAGCGATGGGTTGGTACGAGCACGGGACGCGCTTCTTCGAGGTCAGCTCGAAGGGCAAGATCGAGGAGATCGGCTGGTTCGTTCCGTTCGCCGGATCGACCAGCGCTGCGTACTGGGTAGATAAGAACATCGTCTATGCGGTCGACTACAACCGTGGGATAGACATCCTCCGCTTCAACGACTGAACAACCCTCAGATGTGGCCTAGATGCGAGTGGTCGGCAAGGACCTGCCTGAGGATCGTTGCGGCGGTGCCCTCGGCGGGATCGTTGCTGGCGGCCTCTTCGAGTAGAGGCATATAGGCGTCCTCTGGCAACTGGAGACCGAGGCTCTGCAGCATCTCGATCGTTCGTGCGGCATAGAGGAGGATCTGAACCGATTCGATTCTCGACACGTCATAGAAGAACCAGCCACACGACGTGAACATCTGCATGGCGTTGCGTTGGAGTTCGAGTAGCAGAGCCCCTTTGCGTAGAGCCTGTTCGTCGGCCAAGCCTGCCGTCTCGGTTTCGAGGAAGTCGTCGAGGCTCACGGCTCCGACGACGACCCCGACGTAGCGGTCTCGGGCCCCCCACGGATCGATGAAGATCGACCCCCCAAGAGCAGCGAAAGACTCGTCGGCCGCCCACCTGATGACCTCCAGGCCGGCTCGGAGCGGGGAACGCCATGCCTGGGTCCACCCCTCGGGTCCGTAAGTGGAACAGCCACAGTCGCGCATCCACCGAGCCACCCCGTGAGAGCACGACCATGACGTGCCCTCGTTCCGCCGAAGACGGACCTCGTGCTCGACGGTCGTGCGGGCAAGTTCCGCTGCGTAGTTGGTGACGTGCACGCGGCGTCGTTCGGCCTCAACGAACAATGCGTAGCCGAGGCCCAGATCCGAGAACTTGTGATGATGACCGTAGGTCTCACCATCCGTGGCCGCGTGGACGATGCCTCCCGGATCTCTAGATAGGAACGCGTCGATGTATCTCTCCGCCGAAGATCCGAGATTCTCGAAGGCGATGTCCCTCGCCAGGTCGCCGTCGTAGAAGAAGACGGCCAACGATCGGCCGCTCCCATCGGTGTGTTCGAACCGGTAGGGCACTCGGGTGTC
>JBKHYB010000194.1:0-4034 GCA_046565725.1 Actinomycetota bacterium | reverse complement strand
ATCGACATCCCCAAGGGCGACGCGATGTGGCCGTGGATAATCGCCGGTGACGACGGTCGAGCGGCGATCACGTGGTACCAGAACCACGCCGGAGAGCCGAACAAGTTCTACATCTACGTTGCCTACACGACGAATGCCCACGGATCGTTGGTCACGTGCTCCGACGGGAACAAGCATTTCATCGGTCCTCAGTTCGAGGTCGTGAACGCATCCCAGAGACCGATCCACAAGGGCAAGATCTGTCTTTCTGGAACCGCCTGCAACGCGTCGACCAGCTTCGAGGGGGGAGACCGACGACTGGGGGACTTCTTCACGATCAATTTCGACCACAAGGGGAACCTCTTCGTCGTATCGGGAGATACGACGTTGCCGAACCCCCTGGGGGGTCCTAACCCGGTGGGGCACCCGATCTTCATCAAGCAGACCGCGGGAGACTCGATGTTGGAGAAGCCGGACAAGGTGCGTGAGACGCGCTGTCTGTTCCCACTTCCAACCTGTTAGCAGCATGCTGAAGGAGTTCCGAGCCTTCGTGCTCCGCGGCAACGTCGTGGACCTCGCCGTGGCGGTCGTGATCGGCGCCGCCTTCGGCGCCGTCGTCACCTCGCTGGTGGAGAACGTTCTGACGCCTATCATCGCCATCCCCGGAGATACCCCCGACCTCTCGGGGCTGACCTGGACGATCGGGTCGGGCCCGGGCGCATCGGTGATCAGGTACGGAGTGTTCCTGAACGCCTTGATCTCGTTCCTGCTGATAGCCGCTGCGGTGTTCTTCTTTGTAGTGAAACCGATAAATAGGGTGATGGAGCGGTTCAAGACCGAACCCGAGGTCTCACAGCCCACCAAGAAGTGCCCCGAGTGCCTCTCGAACATCCCCAGGGACGCCCGTCGCTGCGCGTTCTGTTCGCAGCCCGTGGGAGCCGAGGGGTAACCTTCGACTAGGTCCGGTTCCAAACAAGGAGGACAGGCAAAGATGCCCGAGGGCTACCAGCTTCGAGACCCAGATCGCAACCTGGCGCTGGATCTCGTCAGGGTCACAGAGGCTGCGGCTCTCGCTGCTGCTCGCTGGATGGGTCGCGGAGACAAGGAAGCGGCCGATCAGGCCGCCGTCGACGCGATGCGTCTGCTGATGAACACCCTCCCGATGGATGGCGTCGTCGTCATCGGGGAAGGCGAGAAAGACAATGCGCCGATGCTCTACAACGGCGAGCGGATCGGCAACGGCGAGGCCCCCAAGGTCGACATCGCGGTCGACCCGATCGACGGAACCACGCTGACAAGCAAGGGCATGAACGGCGCCCTTTCCGTCGTTGCACTCGCCGAGCAGGGCACGATGTTCGACCCGGGCCCGTGCGTCTATATGGAGAAGATCGCAACCGGCCCCGAAGGCAAGGACGTCATCGACATCGACGCCGGCGTAACCGAGAACCTCAAGCGATTGGCGAAGGCGCGCGGAGACAAGGTCGAGGACCTAACCGTCACGATCCTGGATAGGGAACGTCACGCATCCATCGTCAAAGAGGTCCGCGAGGCAGGTGCCCGGATCCGCTTCATCACCGATGGAGATGTCGCCGGTGCGATAGCCGCCGCGCGCGAGCTGTCTTCGGTCGACATGCTGGTCGGTATCGGGGGGACTCCCGAGGGTGTCATCGCAGCCTGCGCGATCAAGTGCATGGGCGGCGTGCTCCAGGGGAAGCTGTGGCCCCGGAACGAAGAGGAGACCAAGGCGGCCAAGGACGCCGGCTACGACCTCGACCGCGTCCTTACCCAGGACGACCTCGCATCCGGCGACGACGTGTTCTTCGCAGCCACGGGTATCACCGACGGGGATCTGATCCACGGTGTTCGCTATCGCGGCGAGCGAGCGATCACCCAGAGCATCGTGATGCGAAGCAGGTCGGGCACGGTCCGGGTGATCGACGCCTACCACCACCGAGACAAGCTGAAAGCCCTCTCCACCATCGACTACTGATTCCCACCTCGATCTCGCTCGTATAGCGAGACATTCCCGGCCCGGAAATCCGATCGGGGAGGGTTGGGGCCGCAGATGTCGAAGTGCCCGTCCATGGGGAGATCGCTCGCGCTTTCGGTGGCTTCGTTCGTTACTGCTCTGAGCCTGCCGGCTGCTTCCGTGGCGACCGTGCTCGAGCCCACGGGGCGTGGGGTGACCGACAGCGAGATCAAGGTCGGCGTGCATATCCCCTCGACGGGCGCCGTCCCCTTGCCCTCGACCTCGGCAGAGCGAGGGGCGAAGCTCTACTGGGAGTGGCTGCGCCGCCGAGAGGTAGCGATAAACGGCCGTTACGTCGACGTGGCGATCGCCAACGACAACACCAACCCGACCCAAGCGCAGTCGGAATGCGAGCGCCTGATCGAAGAAGAGAACTCCTTCATGTTGTGGGGGGCGTTGCAGGCGATGATCGGCGGCAGCAGCTCGGTGATCGCTTGCGCCCGCAAGGCCGACGAGCTCGGCGCGCCATACGTATCTCTAGGGAACTCCAAGGTGGGTCTGAGGAAGTTGGACCGGTACTTCGCGACCTCCGAGAGCCTCGCAGGGCAGACCCGGGCCATGGCCGCGATCTTCGAGGAGCGCTTGGATGGGAAGACCGCCAGGAACGGTCTCGTCTGGTGGAACCCCGGTGCTTACGCGCCCCTTGCCGATGTGTTCGAGGCGGCCCTGGACAAGCGCGGCATGACGCTCGATGCGAGCCACGATGTACCGGTCACAGCCGGAGCCACCCATGCCCAAACCGTTGCCGCCCAGCTCAAGGCGATGGGTATCGAGAACGTCTTCGTCATCGCAACACCGACGTTCATGATCCAGCTCGTACAGGCGGCCAACAACCAGTCCTATTTCCCGAACTGGACGACGATGGGGTTCTCGTCGTTACTGGGTGACAACATCGCTCAGATGATGTGTTCTCCCGATGATGGTTTCGATGGGACCCTCGCTCTCTCCCCGGTTCCGGCGTTCGACGACCGTGCGGCTTACGACCCCACCTACGACGAGGCGATCGATGCGATCTATCCGGAGGCCGAGGGTGGAGACATGACCACCTGGCTCGGTTGGTCTGCCGCCAAACAACTCCGCCGATTGCTGGAGGCCCCGGGCCGGAAACTGACCCCGGCGCGCTTCGCCGAGTCGGCAGAGACCGGTGGCCCCTACTCGACCCGAGTGATCCCGCGTTTCGGCTTCACCGACAACGATCATTTCGGCGGTCGCAAGAGCTATCTGCTGCAAGTCGATTGTGCCGAGGAGGGCTGGCGAACGATCGGTAAGCGTTAGCTCTCAGGCGCGCGCATCCGTCAGCCAGGCCTGCATCAGTCCCCGATAGTGAGCGATGAAGCGGTCGTGCTCATCAACGGGGAAGGTCGTGCGGATCGTCTCCACCAGAAGATCGTCGAACGAAGGGCTCCCGATGTACTCGACCATCGCATCGTCAACCTCTGCCAGGTACTTCGAGCAGAACTCGGTGTAGCGGTCGGTCTCGAAATAGGAGTCGGCGAGAGCCCGGTAGCGTGAGAGCTTGTCTCCGTACGGGATCTCGGGGTCATCGCCGATGGCGAAGTAGGCCTCCATGTCCTGGTCGATCCTCATCTTGCGTTCCGTCACGCAGCAGAAGATCGTCCACTTCAGCAGCGTCTTGATAGCCCAGGGGAAGTAATAGTGCAGCGACGTCAGGGCGAGATCCGGGGCGGCGTTGGCGTAATCGATCGGATAGACGTTGCCGTCTTTCACCAACGTCTCACAGGAGTTGAACTCCCATCGGAAGAAGGCGTTGATCAGTTTGCCGATCGTGACGACCTCTAGACCGGTCTCTGGCGGCAGGAAGCCGTGGCTCACCTGGTAGCGGTCGTACATCGGCCTGTCGGGATCGAAGCGCATGACCATGGTTTCAGCTCCGATCGATAACGACCGGGCGAACACATCGAAGTTCTCCACGGATGCTTGGAGGTGCATCAGACGCTCGCCCGACTCGTCGTACCGGAGGTGCAGCTCCTCCTCGTCGGCGATGCGGGTCACGCCGACCCAGGCC
>JBKHYB010000193.1:0-4044 GCA_046565725.1 Actinomycetota bacterium | reverse complement strand
GCCGACCCAGAAGAAGTCGAGGCTACCGTCGGCGGCGTACCACCCTCCGACCAGCATCGTCACTTCGGAGGGGAACGGGATGCAGGCCGATTCGGCCAGCATCAACAGGAAGATCGCCAGGTACCCGTAGTCGGTGACCCAGTGTTCCATGGTCCGTATCAGGGATTCCATCAGTTCCACGGGGGCCGATAGTACGTCCATCGGGGCCGAAGCAGTCCGAGCAAGCCGGGAACCTGGATGCTGGAACCGAGGTTCGGATTTGACAACTAGGGCGAGATGGTGAGTTAGATACCGCCTGAGCAGAAGGAGCGCAGTGGCAAAGTTCCTCGTGATAGTCGAGTCGCCGGCCAAGGCGAAGACCATCGCCAAGTACCTGGGCGACGGCTACATCGTCGAATCCTCCATCGGTCACATCCGTGATCTGCCTGCGACCGCGTCCGAGATCCCTGCGGCCTACAAGAACGAACCCTGGTCGCGCCTCGGCGTGGATGTCGACAACGATTTCAAGCCTCTCTACGTCGTGCCTTCGAAGAAGAAGGACCAGGTCCGCAAGCTCAAGCAGCTTGTGAAGGGGGCGGACGGGGTCATCCTCGCAACGGATGAAGACCGTGAGGGTGAATCGATCGCCTGGCACCTCCTAGAGGTTCTGTCGCCGACCGTTCCCGTGAAGCGGATGGTGTTCCACGAGATCACGAAGAGCGCGGTGCAACACGCTCTAGAGCACACCAGAGAACTGGATCGCCGCCTCGTCGACGCGCAGGAAGCACGCCGGATACTCGACCGCCTCTACGGCTACGAGGTCTCACCGGTGCTTTGGAAGAAGGTTGGTCCGAAACTCTCTGCGGGCCGCGTTCAGAGCGTCGCGACACGCTTGATCGTCGAACGCGAGCGCGAACGGATGCGCTTCCGCGCTGCCGAGTACTGGGACATCGAAGGTGTCTTCGCTGCCCCCACAGACACGGGCGAGACGACCTTCGGAGCCAAACTCCTTTCCGTCGACGGCAAGAGGATCGCGTCGGGCAAGGACGACTTCTCCGAGACCGGCGAACTGATCAACGACGTCGTCGTGTTGGATGAGGGGGCCGCTACGAGACTGGCGGAGGCTCTCCACGAGCGCCCCTTCCAGATCACCTCGGTCGAAGAGAAGCCGTATCGCCGTTCGCCGTACCCGCCCTTCATCACATCGACGCTGCAGCAGGAGGCGGGGAACAAGCTCCGCTTCGGCTCCCAGAGGACGATGCAGATAGCGCAACGCCTCTACGAGAACGGTTACATCACCTATATGCGGACCGACAGCACCACGCTGTCGGGCACGGCGATCGCTGCCGCCCGCGCTCAGATCTCGCAGATGTACGGCGATAACTATCTGCCGAAGTCACCCCGGCAGTTCACGCGCAAGGTCAAGAACGCTCAGGAAGCTCACGAGGCGATCCGCCCCGCGGGTGACCGCTTCCGCACCCCGAAGGAACTCGCCGGTGAACTGCACGGTGACGAACTCAAGCTCTACGACCTGATCTGGAAGCGAACCGTCGCCTCCCAGATGGCCGATGCCGTGGGACGCAGCGTGTCGGTGAGACTCGAAGGGGAAGCGACCTCGGGGGAGACGGCCGGTTTCGGCGCCAGTGGAACGGTGATCACGTTCCCCGGATACCTCAAGGCCTATGCCCACGGCGAGGACGAAGAAGAGGTAGGCCCGGACGAGGCTCTCCTCCCCGACCTGGCAGAGGGACAGGAGGTCCGCGCCACGTCCCTCGAGCCCAAGGGTCACGCGACGCAACCCCCACCCCGCTACACCGAAGCTCGTCTGGTCAAAGAGCTCGAAGCGCGGGGCATAGGGCGGCCCTCGACCTACGCCAGCATCATCGGAACGATCCAGGACCGCGGTTACGTCTGGAAGAAGGGTTCGGCCCTGGTTCCCTCCTTCATCGCCTTCTCCGTGGTCGGACTGATGGAGGGCCACTTCTCCCGTCTGGTCGACTACGGGTTCACGGCCCTGATGGAGGACGACCTCGACCAGATCGCCAACGGCGAGAAGGAACAGGTCCCGTGGCTCAAGCGGTTCTACTTCGGCAACGGCGATCCCGGCCTCAAGGACGTCGTGTCTTCCCGGCTCGAGGAGATCGACGCCAAGGAAGTGAACTCGATCCCGCTCGGTACCGACACACAGGGACGAGACATCATCGTTCGGGTCGGCAAGTACGGCCCTTATCTCCAGCGTGGAGACGACACCGCCTCCATCCCCGACGACCTGCCGCCCGATGAACTCACGATCGAGAAGGCGACGGAGATCCTCGAGGCTCCCAGCGACGACCGCGAGCTCGGCACCGATCCGGAAACCGGCCTGCCGGTCTTCGTGAAAGCGGGCAGGTACGGCCCCTACTTCCAACTGGGAGAGCTCGAAGAAGGCAGCAAGACGAAGCCGAAGACCGCGTCGCTGTTCAAGGACATGGATCCGAAGACGGTCACGCTCGAAGATGCGCTGCGACTGCTGAGTGTGCCGAGAGCCGTTGGCACGGACCCGGCGGATGGCGAGGTCATCGAGGCATTGAACGGCCGTTACGGGCCGTACCTGAAGAAAGGCAAGGACACCCGCTCGCTGGAGACCGAGGACCAGATCTTCACGGTCACGCTCGACCAGGCCCTGGCCCTCTTCGCTCAGCCCAAGACGAGGGGCCGCCGCTCGCAGACGGTCATCAAGGAACTGGGCGACGATCCCACGACGGGCAAGCCGATGTCGATCAAGGACGGCCGCTTCGGCCCCTACATCACCGACGGAGAGACGAACGTCTCGGTGCCGAGGGGGGTATCTCCCGAGACGATCAGCCCCGAGCGGGCGTCGGACATGCTCGCCGAGAAGCGAGCAAAGGGGCCGGTGAAGAAGAAGACCACCCGGAAGAAGACCTCCAAGAAGACGACGGCCAAGAAGACTTCCAGGAAGAGCACCACCCGCAAGACTTCCGAGAAGTCCTAGCCTGGGAGCCTGCCTCCGGTTCCTTCCTCCCACTAGGATGGTTCCCCGGGAGCTTCTATGAGGGGAGACGTACATCCAGCAGGTACCACAGCAGCGCCCTGAACTGAAGGTCGTTTCCGAGTCGGATGAGCAGGTCTCCTACGGGGTCCTGTTCAAGAACCGAGCCTTCGTCAAACTGTTCGTGGCGCAGCTGGTCTCTTCGCTGGGGGACTGGATCGGCGTGATCGCAATCGCCATCCTGGCTCAGCGCATCGCCGGTCCGACCGGGGTCGGGGTCGTCATGACCGCCCGGGTCCTGCCCGGATTCATCGTCGGCCCTCTCGCGGGCGTCATCGCCGACCGTTGGGACCGTCGCCGCACGATGGTGGTCGCCGATCTGATCCGCGCGGTGGTGATCTTCTCGCTTCCGATATTCCCGAACCTGATGTACCTGCTGGTGGCGTCGATCGTGCTGGAGAGCCTCACGCTGATCTGGGGGCCCGCCAAGGATGCTGCGCTTCCTCACGTCGTCCCGGTTAAGCACATCACCCACGCCAACTCGCTCAACCTGATCGCGGTGTACGGACCTTGGCCCCTGGCTTCGTTGGTGTTCGCCGGTCTCTCGACCTTGGGCAACTTCGTGGCCGATCGCGTCTCGGTGCTTTCCGGCCTCCAGGGGCAGCAAGAGGCTCTGGCGCTGTGGCTGGACTCGGGCACGTTCCTGGTCTCTGCGTTGATCATCTGGACCTTGTCGATCCCGGCTTCCAAACATCGCGGCGGCAAACTCGACTTGAGTCAGATCAAACGGGATCTGGTCGAGGGCATCCGCTTCGTGGTCGAACACGAGAAGGTCCGACCCTGGATCGCGGGGATCGCGTTCACGTTCACCGCGGCCGGCGGTGTCTTCTCGCTGGGACCGGGTTTCGTCAGCTCGGTTCTAGGGGCCGATGACCGAGGTTTCGCATTCGTGATCGGGTTCCTCGCCACGGGGATGATCATCGGGTTGCTGGCCGTGGGCATCATCGCCAAGAGGGTGCAACACGATGTTCTCTTCAGTGGGGCGCTTCTGTTGCTGGGTGGATCGCTGGTTCTGT
>JBKHYB010000192.1:0-4048 GCA_046565725.1 Actinomycetota bacterium | reverse complement strand
GGCGGCAGGTTCGGTCACCTCTTCGGCGACCCCCAAGATCATCACCGAGCGGTAGTTGAACGAACTATCGAAGGCCGAACGCGCCAGCACGATGCCGTCTGCCAACGTAACCGTGATGCAGATCTGAGCCCTCGAGCGAAGGACCTTGAGCATGCGGCTCGCTGCAGAACCGTGGATCAGCAGATCGTCACCGTCGCGGGCATACGCGGTGGGAACCGCGAACGGTTGCCCTTCTTCCACGAAGGCGATGTGGCACAGGAACCCGGCATCGAGGATCGCGTAGACGGTCTCCCTGTCGTAGCGACCCTTGTGTCGCTCCCTGTGAAGTTCGGTCCTCGGTGTCCTGAGCTCGCTCATCGGAACTTCATACCGCGGTCCCGTGGTCGGCGGCGTTCGACACTTTCGTGCGAAAAGGTATCTTTCGGACATCGGATTTCCGAGATGGGGAGGATGGATGAGACGGAAGCTTGCGGTTCTCGTGTTGAGTACGGCCCTCGGTTCGTTCGGACTGCTGGGGTTCTCTGCACCGGCTCAGGCCTGTGCCGAGATAGACCCCGCGATCGGCTGCATCGGACCGTGCGCCAGACCGCTTCAGGGAAGTCCGACCTGCCCCACATCTGATGATGGCGGCAAGGGCAACGGGAACGGGGGCCGCCCATGAAGCGGGCCCGGATCCTGCTCGCAACTGCGTTCGCGATGGGGTCGATGTTCGTGACCGCTCCTCCCGCAGGGGCATCGTGTGAGACGAACCCCGACGTCGGAGACTTCTGCAAGGCGATCGACGTCGTCGAACGTGCGGTTTGCAACACCAAGCCCGGTCAGTACCTGCCGGAGTGCAACTAGCCAAGAACGCGAAACATCCTGGCCCAGGGGTCTTGCCCCGACCCGGATGGCGCGACTAAGGTGCTCGATGTAGCCCTGAGGGATGGAAGGCGCAAGCCGGAAGTCACTTGGGGCTACATCTTTTCCCGGGCCTTTGCGTCTCCCCGTTCCGGCGCCCTTCAGCTCCGTCGGGGTCCCGAGCTTCGCCGTCGAACCTCAGGCCGTGCGATGTCTGCGTCGCCTGTTCGCAGTCTTCACGAAAGCGCTGTACTGGAGCACCAGGACGACCGCGCCCAGGGCTACCAGCGGCCAGCGGAACCAGTTCGGGGGTGGAACCTCCCGGTGGAACGACAGCGTGTAATGCATGAACAGGAAATACGCGGTGTGGAGGACGGCCAGGTAGAACAAGACGTAAGCGCCGTTATGAAGCCACTTCCATGCGGGAGAACCAAGGAACCTCACGGCCCTGTTCGACGAGGTGATGCCCAGCACCAGCGCCCAGACGACCGCGACGAGACCGACCAGGTTGGCCAATCCGAATCCGGGCTCCAGACGTGCGGTGCGCCCCAGCTCCGGGATGAATTCGTATCCGAAAAGTCGACCGAAGTCCCACTCGACCCACCCGACCAAGACCAGGATGGCGTGCACGACGGCAGTGACCGCGCACCACACCCCCAGTTCCCGTCTCCACGGCAACAGGCGAGCCCAGGCCCGCGAGAGCTTCGCCAGAGGACCGAGAACCAGGCTTCCGAACAGCAGCAGGATCGAGACGTCGCCGAACGCACGCCATAACCGCATCTCGGGATCCCAATCCATGCGCCCGAACCAGAAGATGGCGAAGAGCACTGCCGAAAGGATCAGCACCCCCGCGTTCCTTATGAAGCTCTGCCGTGTGGTCCTCGGAAGATCTGGAGCGCCGAGGTCCTCGGGCGCTACTTTCCGGCGGCGTTGTTTCGTCATCAGTGTTCGAGCCTAGCTCTTCACACCATGTCCGTAGAGGATCTCTGCACCGTTCGACGCTGGCTCACTCCGTGATCCCTTCACCGCATCGTCCGGTAAAGCGACGCTATACGGACGTCGTTCAGCAACAGGGTGCACTTGCCCCGTGGTGGCCTAGGGAAAGGCCGTCAGTTCCTGCATCTAGCCCTTGGGCGGTGAGAACCTCAGGATGTCCAAGCCGCGGTTGTAATCGACCGTGTAGACGATCTCGTCGGTGATCCAGTAGGCGGCACTCGCCTGGCCCCCGTAGGTCATGAAGAACCCGGCCTCTTCGATCTTGCCGGTAGACGTCACCTCGAAGAACCGGGTCCCGTGGTCGTAGAAGCCCGCCGCCACGTAACCTCCGTTGCGGAAGTCGGGATGCTCTTCGAACCAGTGCGCCGTGCAGTTGCGCTGGGCGACCGGGTTGCCGTCGACGTAGGTTCCGTTGACCACCCGGTACTCGTCGATCATCGTGAANCCCTTCTTCCACCCCTTCATGTCCCAGGTCATGAACGCACCCGAGTTAGCGCTGCAACGACCGTTCATCGTGGTCTCTCCCCCGACTAGCAGGAAGCGATCCTTGCCGGCCCGCGGCCACTGGCTGCCGTGGATGAACCGGCCGTCGTCGTTGCGCCCGGTAGCGAGGAGCTTCGGCTTGGTGGGGTCCTTGCGCACGTCGAGGAGCATCAGCGGCTGGGTCCCCGTCATCACGATGCCCGGGCGGACCTCTTCGACGTCATGACCGCCCGACGCCGGCATGCCGTCGCCCCACTTCTCCTTGACCCACTTCGGTTCCGCCGGGTTACGCAGGTCGAGGATGTTGCCGTCCGAGCCGTAGGCCCACTTGCAGTCGAGGACGCACGAGAACGTGTGCTGCGCCGGGCCGTTGACCTTCGAGATGATCTGCGGGTTGGTCTTATCCTCCACGTCGATGATGTAGACCGCGTTCGTCGGAGAACCGTTGGGCGGGCTTCCGTCGTTGACCCCGCTGACGGTGTTGGGCACCACGAGGATCTTGCCGTTGCCGTCGATGTCCTCCCGGGAGAACTGCCACTCCTGGGGCATCGGCACGAACCCGACCATCTGCGGATCGACCGGATCGCTGACGTCGAAGATCATGATCTTGTTCTGATCGTTCATGTAGAAGTAGTCGCCGATCAGTCGACCGCCGACGCCGTTCTGAGCCAGAGGGATGTGCCTGACGTGCTCGATGTTGTCGGTGGCGATCCCGTTGGGCGTGGGGCCGGGCTGGGTCTGGGCACCCACGGGGGTGACCGAGACAGCGGCCACGGCAGTCACCACCGCCATCCGCAGGAACTTCTTGGACATCGAGGCATACCTCCGCTCTAGGTTGGTCCCATAGAGATTGGGGGCCGGGGCCCCGGTTCCTGCTTGCCCCTGTTGCTCCCCTCGGACCGGTCTCACGGCGCCTCCCAAGGCTCGACAACCGGCGGGCGACGGGCCATGATCGAGGCATCCACTCTCAGGGGGAGGGCGATGTCAGACATCTTCTGTCCTAGGTGCCGGCTCCAGCAGCCGACGGCTCACACCTACTGCGCTCGATGCGGGACCAAGCTGCCGGTGGCGCTGGTTGCTCCGAAGCCCAAATCGGCCCGCTTCTTCGCCGGAGTGAAGGTTGCCGAACAGGACCCGGAGCACGGCTACCTACGGGTGACCCACTATCGCGGCACAGAACGGCTGGAGAACGGCGACAGGGGCTTGGAGGTGCCGTCCGAGCACGTCCGCTTCAGCGTCTGGATAGGTGATCGAGCCAGCTGCGTGATATCCCTGCCGGTCTCCGAAGCGCGGGAGCTGATGGCCTTCCTCGACGAGGAACTCGGACCCGAAACAGAGCCGATGGCGGCCGAAGTCCTCTAGGTCGGGCGAACCCCCACAGGCCCCAGCTTCGAGACGATCGCGCACCCTGTTCGCGCCCAGATGGCAGGTGAGAGGGCCTGCTGGCAGAATCAGTCGTTGTGGAGCGGCGGATACTCACGGCGACAGCGATCATCCTCCTGGCCATGTCATCGGTCGCGCACAGCGCGCCCGTCGGCGATCGGGCCGAGGCCCTGCCGAACCTCGTACCCCTCCCCCCACAGATCGAGCTCGGAGCCGCCGATAGCGAGACCGGCGAAACCGCCATCAGACTCACGGTTTCTGTGGCCAACCGCGGAGTCGCGCATCTCGATCTCCTGGCCGTCGGCGGCCAGGACCTCGACGTTCAGGCACAGGGCCTGCATCTCCT
>JBKHYB010000191.1:0-4059 GCA_046565725.1 Actinomycetota bacterium | reverse complement strand
GGCCTTGGCTTCAACCTCCGCTCGGATGCCCTGGACGACGCGAGATTGCGAAGGGCCATCTCGATGGGGATAGATCGCGAGTTCATCGCCCGGGATATCTACCGCGGGACGATGCTGCCGCCGAGAGGGATCGTCCCGGCCGGTATGCCGGGCTTCCAGGAGAACGTTTGTGCCGAACTGTGCGAACACCGTCCCGAGCAAGCGGCCGCACTCGTTCGCAGGCTGCCGCGTTCGGACCGGAACGTTCGCATCGACCACACCGAGGGGCAGCCGCATGGAGCGGTAGCGCGAGCGATCAAGGCGGATCTGGAAGACATCGGGTTGAAGGTGAAGCTGGAGTCATATCCGGTGGATCGCTTCATCGAGCTGATCCAAGCGCAGAACCAAGAGGCTTACAGGCTCTCGTGGATCGCCGAGTATCCGACCGCCGACGCCTTCCTCGGTGCCTTGTTCGGTTCGAAGGCCCCCGACAACTATTCCGGGTTCTCGTCGAGCAAGGTGGACTCCTTGCTGGCGGATGCGCGGTCTGCGTCTTCCCCGGGCAAGCGCCAGCAGTTATTCATCGCTGCGGAGAAAGAGATCCTCGAGCAGGTCGCGATCGCCCCCTTGGGCTCCTTCGTTACCCACTGGGTCGCCCATGAGGACGTTGAAGACATCGTGTTCGACGTGATGGGCGGCTTCGATGCCATCAACATCGACCTCGCCGGCTGAGAGACGCCCCGTGCGTCGTGTCGTGAGGTCGATCGCCATTGTGGCGGTGATCGCTCTCGTCGCGTCCGCCTGCACCGGCGGTGACGAGGACCCCGACCGGCGGCCGAACGCCCCCTCCGAACGGATGCGCCGAGGTGGTCACGTGAGGTTCGCGGTCTTGGGAGCGCCGTCGACCCTGGATCCCTATTCGCCTTCGGCGTCCGATCTGACCTGGACATTGGCGAGGCCGGTCTACCCGTCGCTGTATCGCTTCGGATCGGACGGTGACCCCAGGCCTTACCTCGGAGAGGTGGTCACGAGCGGTCCCGACCACGCCGTTGTGCGTCTGCGTGACATGCGTTGGAGCAACGGCCGCCGCATCACGACGGGGGATGTCATCTCGTCGTGGGAACGCGCGCGACCGCCCTCGGGTTTCGCACGCATCCGCAGGATGGTTCCTACCGACGGGAACACCCTGCGCGTGGAGGGGCGGGTCTCGAACTGGGAGACGGTCCTGGCCTCGAGGGCTCTGGTGCTGCCGGCAGGTCGAGCGCGGGGGAGCGTTTCCGGTGGACAGCTTGGGGTCGTCGACCACGTCCCGCGACTGAAGGTCGTTTACGAACGAGGCCCGGCTGGAGACGATGTCGCGCCCGACCGGGTGACCGCGTACTTCGTGGACTCGGTCGACATCATGTTGTCGCTGTTGGAGACCGGCGAGATCGATGCCGCTCAGGTGCCCTCGACGGTCAACCTGGCTGAGAGAGCGCGGCATCTGGGCCTCGAGCTGGATACCGTCCTGGGGTCCGAGACCGTTGTGCTGGCCGGACCCCAGGCTGCCAACGTCGGTGCAGCGCTGGATCTCCCTGCCCTGCACGAAGCGTTCATCAGATCCCACGGCGAGATCGTGGGTAGCGACCGGCCCGAGGTGGCGCCCGCCGGCCCGGTCACGTTGGCCACCCCGTCGGGCGACGAACTTCTGGTGCTGCTGCAAGAAGCGATACAGCTCCAGCTGCAAGAGCGGGGGATCGCCGTCGAGATCATCCAACCGGATCTCGAGACCTTCTACTCGCAGCCCCAGCGGTATGAAGCAAGGCTCGAACGCCGTGTGGGCTCGGGTCGAGGTCCGGTCCTCCCCCTATTCAGGGTCGACAGCGCCATGGTCTGGCGGCCCGGAGCGGTCGAGGGCGTCGACGCGGTCGGGACCCCGGACGGCCCCTTGGCCGGCGTCGAGGGGTGGTGGGTGCCGTGAGGCGGCGGATATACTTGTGGTCTGAGCCCTGGTTCCCCGGGGCTTAACTAATGCCTCGGAAACCCAACGAGCGTTAGCGCGCGGTGGTGGTGGAACGGCAGACACGCTGGCTTCAGGTGCCAGTGCCCGCAAGGGTGTGGGGGTTCAAATCCCCCCTCGCCCACCCAAAGGAAAGGCCCGCCGCAAGGTGCCGGCGGGTCTTTTCGTTTCCTTGCTTCGCTAGGTCCAAACCCTCTCTGCGGATCTGCTCAGGAGAAGGGCTTTATCGCCATGTCGATCACGACCAGCAGAAGGATGCCCAATTCGATGCGGGACACGAGAACCAGGCGTTGAAGGACGGCTTGCGTCTCGGGGTCCTCGAAGCCTTTCTCGGCAGCCAAGGTGCCGAGCTTCCCGGATTGGGGGCCGAGGAAGGCAGCCCCGACGACCGCCGAGAACAGGATGCCGAACAGCCCGAAGGCGATCCAGAACTCGCTGAAGCTGTAGTCGATCTCGATCACCAGCCAGATGCCCGTGACGAGCTGAACGATCGACGCAGGCATGAAGACCATCATCCCCATCCACTCGGCCTGATGACCGAAGACGGCCATGGCGGTGCCGTCGCCACTAGCCCGGATCCGCGTCCCCATCACCTGCATCGCGGTCCCACCACCGACCCAGACCACCGCAGAGAGGATGTGCAGCGCCAATAGTCCCTCGTACAGCGACACTCTCTACCCCTTTCCTTGCCTTGACCCGCTTGGGACGATAAGCCTGGGAAGGCCGCCGGTCTAGGTTCTCGCGTGGACTTAGATATCGATGTAGGTCAATATCTAGGTATGAAGAACCTCCAACTGATCGAGCGGTGCTGCGGCCCCATCGCCGAGGAAGCTCTGGACTCTGCCCAGGCCGAGCAGCTGGCCGTCGCCTTCAAGGTCTTGGGCGATGCCGCCCGGCTCCGGTTGCTGAGCCTGATCGCAACCCATCCCGGTCGAGAGGCCTGCGTCTGCGACCTCGTCGAGCCACTCGACGTGTCCCAGCCGACGGTCAGCCACCACCTCAAGGTCCTGCACGAGGCCGGCCTGTTGGAGCGCGAGAAGCGGGGGACCTGGGTCTATTACCGCCTGGTCCCCGACACCCTCCGCTCCCTCCGCGAGGCCCTCACCGTCTAACCACTCCGGTCCCGATCCCGGTTCCGCTCCGGGTCGCTCCGGGGTGGCGGGTGCGGACGGGCCCCCCGCTCTGATTCCGTGGAACTTGCGGTTTTCGGAAGTTCTGTGGTCTCTAGCCCGGTTTTCGCTTTCAGGCGCTTGAACCGCGTCCCTCGCGAGTGGTTCGCCCGCATATGTCCGGGTTGGGAGAACGTGGAAAAGCGATATAGACGAGGTACGACACGTGTAGTAGGTTGTTCTCGCCTGAGGGGACCTGTATCTTCCTCACGCCATCACCCGGGGGAAATAGGAGCTTTCTAACTTGGCGCAGAGCGCAAGTGACTTCATCCAAGGCCCGGCTCCGCTCGGAGCCGGCGGCGAAGGACCTGAAGTTGAAGGACCAGGTGTCGTAGCGCGCACGCCCCGACAACTCTTCTGGCGCCGCTTCAAAGAGGACAAACTGGCGATCGTCGGCCTCGTGATGGTGGTGTTCATGATCCTCGTGGCGCTGCTAGCGCCGGTCGTCGAGAGCATCGTCGGCCACCCCTTCGATGAGCAGTACCGAGACATCGGCATCAACGCCTTCGGCTCCCCCAACCCTCCGCAGGGCACGTTCATCTTCGGATTCGACGACCTCGGCCGCGACATCCTCGTGCGCACGATGTACGGGGCTCGGGTTTCGCTAACGATCGCCATCGTGGCCACCGGTGTCGAGCTGTTGATCGGTATCACCATCGGGATGCTGGCCGGGTTCCTCCGGGGTTGGGTCGACACGATCGTGTCCCGTCTGATGGACCTGATCCTCTCGATCCCGTTCCTGCTTCTTGGTATCGCGCTGTCGGTGACGGACTTCCTCGGCGGCGGTGTGAAGTTGATCATCTTCATCATCGCCTTCTTCGGTTGGCCTTACATCGCCCGGATCGTGCGAGGGCAGACCTTGTCGTTGAGAGAGGCGCAGTTCGTCGAAGCTGCCTATTCGGTGGGGGCGCC
>JBKHYB010000190.1:0-4090 GCA_046565725.1 Actinomycetota bacterium | reverse complement strand
GATCGGCGCGTCGACCTTCGCCGAGGCTCTCGAGTGGGGAACGCGCTGTTATCACTCGCTGAAGAAGATCGTTCACGACCGTGGTCTGTCGACCGCCGTCGGTGACGAGGGAGGCTTCGCCCCCGACCTCGGTAGCAACGAGGAAGCCGTAACCCTGCTCCTCGACGCGATCGAGAAGGCCGGGTTCACCCCGAGTGAAGAAGTGGCGCTTGCCCTCGACCCGGCCACCAGCGAGATCTACGACAACGGTACCTACGTCCTCGCATCCGAGGATCGCAAGCTGAGCGCCGATGACATGGTCGGCTTCTGGCAAGACTGGCGCGAGCGCTATCCCATCGTTTCGATCGAAGACGGCATGGCCGAAGACGACTGGGACGGATGGGCGAAGCTGACCCAAGCGCTCGGAGCGAAGGTGCAGCTGGTCGGGGACGACCTCTTCGTGACCAACCCCGAGATCCTCCAGCGGGGGATAGACGAAGGCGTCGCCAACGCGATCTTGATCAAACCCAACCAGATCGGCAGTTTGAGTGAGACCCTAGAAGCGATCCGCACGGCTCAGCGCGCCTCGTACGCAACGATGATCAGTCATCGGAGCGGCGAGACCGAGGACTCGACCATCGCAGACATCGCGGTGGCTACGAACGCCGGGCAGATCAAGACGGGGGCTCCGGCCCGTGGCGAAAGAACGGCCAAGTACAACCAGTTGCTGAGGATCGAAGACGCCCTCGGTGACTCGGCCCGCTATGCGGGCCGCAAGGCCTTCCGCAGGAGGTAGCGATGGCGAGCAGCGGCACGACGATGAAGAAGGGCCCCACCCTCCGCCGGGGTCCTCAGATCGTCGCGCTCCTGCTCGTGGTTGGATTGCTCGGCGCCATGGCCATCGAGCCGACCCGACAACTCCTCGAGCAGCGTCGCCGGATCGACGGGATGGCGGGGGATCTGGCCGAGATCCGAACCACGAACGAAGAGCTCCGGTCCAAGATCGAGCGGCTACAGGACCCCGATTTCATCGAGCAGCAGGCTAGAGAGCAGGCCGGACTGGTGAAGCCGGGCGAGAGCTCGTTCCGGGTCCTGCCCCCCAGCAAGCAGCAACTTGAGCAGCGGGCCGAGGCGAAAGCGCGCCGGGCCGAGGCCCCTCCGCCTCCGGAGCCGGGCCTGCTGGAATCCTTCCTGCGATTCGTCGGGTTCCTGTAGTTCGCGGAGCCCACGTCTGCGATTACGATGGACACATGATCGAGGTCGGCCAGGTTCTAGAGGGCACCGTCGTCAAAGTGATGGAGTTCGGCGCCATCGTCCGGCTGGATTCCGGTGAATCCGGCATGGTCCATATCTCCCAGGTGGACAAGAACTACGTCAAGGACATCCGGGATCACGTCCGCGAGGAGGAGAGGGTCTCCGTCAAGGTCGTTGCGATCAAGGACGACGGGAAGATCGATCTCTCCATCAAGCAGGCCGACCCGTCCTACGAGGAGCGTCCCACCGAGCGTCGTGGGGGCAGGGATCCCGAGTTCGAGAAGAAGTTGAAGAAGTTTATGAACCAGAGCAACGAGCGCCTGGTCGATCTCAAGCGTCACCGCGACAAGCGCTAGAGGTTCCCATCGTGGCCCTCGAACACGACGAGGTCGATGCCGCCGCGGTTCGGCAACAGATGCAGCGCGAGATGCGGGGTCGTTGGGCCGTCGCCCGACGTTGCCATCTCGGCGTCCCGATGGTCATCGAGAGTCACCCCCGCTTGGATGACGGCGCACCTTTCCCGACCCTGTACTGGTTGACCTGTCCGGTGTTGGTGAAGCGCGTCAGCAGGCTCGAGGCTGCCGGTCGGATGACCGAGATCAACGAGCGTCTCGCCCGTGATGGGGCATGGAAAGCTCGTCTCGGTGCCGCGATCGCGAAGCTCAGGCAACGGCGGGATTCGCATGAAGTGATCGAAGACTCCGGTGCGCCACCGGGTGGTGGGCCGGACAAGGTCAAGTGCCTTCATGCCCACGTCGCACAGGAGCTCGCTCTACCTCCCAACCCCGTGGGGGCCCTTGCCATGCAGGAGACGGGCTGGCCGGATTGTGTCGCGTCTTGCGTGAACGTAGGACCGCCGACATGAGGGTCGCGGCTATCGATGTTGGGACTAACTCGACCCGACTGCTGGTCGCCGAGGATGCCTATGGGGGCTTCCGCTCGATAGAACGACGCATAGTGATAACGCGGCTCGGCCAAGGCGTCGACGAACGGCGGGTTCTGGCACCGGAAGCGCTCCACCGCACCCTCGCGACGATCGCCGATTACGCCGCCACCTGCGGGGAACTCGGGGTCGAGAAGATCCGGGTGACGGGCACGTCTGCCGTGCGAGACGCTCACAACCGCGAGGAGTTCTTCGAGGGCGTCCGCAGACTCACGGGCACAGAGGCCGAGCTTCTCTCCGGAGAACAAGAGGCCAAGGCGACGTTCCTGGGCACGCTTTCGGATCTACAGGAGACCGGACCGGTGCTGGTGGTAGATATCGGTGGGGGCTCGACGGAACTGATCGTCGGAACCCGAGAGCCGGAGCGCCTGGTGTCGCTCGACTTCGGTTGCGTGCGCATGTACGAGAAGCACCTGCACAGTGATCCGCCCGCCCCCGACGAGATCGAGGCGCTGCGCGAGGAGGTTCTAGGTGCGCTGTCGGAGGTCGGGGACGAGCTTGCCGTGCCGCCCGGAGCCAGGATGATCGGTGTCGCCGGCACCGTCACCCAGCTGGCCACCCTCAAGACCGGGCTTCCCGTCTACGACCCGGATGTGACCCACCACTTCGTCCTCAGCCATGGGGATGTGCGGCAGCTCTCCCGCCGTCTCAGCTCCCTCAGCTACGAGCAACGGAAGAGGACGAAGGGGCTGGAGCCCGGACGAGCGGATGTGATCGTCGCGGGGGCCGAGATCCTTCTTGCGATCATGGAGACCTTCGATGCCGCCGAGGTTCTCGTTTCCGAGAAAGACATCCTCGACGGCCTGGTGATCCAGCTCCTTAGCGATCCCTAGATGTATCCCACGCTGTGCGTGGCCTCCCCATGTGAGAGATGCCTCCAAGGTGCTCTAACCTTGCGCGCATGGAGATCGGCGCAGTGATCGCAGAGGCATGGGACCTGTATTGGAAGCACTGGCGGCATCTGGTCCCGATCGCCCTCATCGTGTTCCTCGTGACGGCAGGTTTGACGGCCGCCGCGATCCAGTCTGGTGATGTCATCAACATCGTGCTCGCATCGATCATCTCGATCGTCGGTTCGTTCTGGCTTCAAGGAGCGCTGGTTCGAGCGGTCGAGGACGTGCGCGACGGCAAGGTCGACATGACCATCGGACAGACCTTCGCATCGGTGCGTTCCAAGCTGGCCAAGATCGGAGTCGCCGGGATCCTGGCGGGCATCGGTATCGGCATCGGCCTGCTGCTGCTCGTCGTCCCGGGCCTGATCCTGATGACGATGTGGATCTTCGTCGTGCCCGTGATCGTGCTGGAGGGCCGCGGGATCATCGAGTCTTTCTCTCGGAGCGCCGAAATGACCCGCGGGCGAGGCTGGAACGTGTTCGGTCTGATCGTCGTGACTTTCCTGATCTCCCTCGCGTTCGGTCTGCTGCTGGGGATCTTCATAGCGCCCCTTGATGAAGCGACACGTAGATTCGTCGGCGACCTGATCGGAGGGACGCTGATCGGACCCTTCATGACGACCGCCTGGACCCTCGCCTACTTCCATCTCCGCGGAGAAGATCGGGGAAGAGAGGTTTTCTGACATGGGAAGTCCACACGGATCGCGCGAAAACCCAGTAGCAGATGGGTTCTCGTGGGTGCCCACGGAGGGATACATCGAGAACGCCAACGTGACTCGCCTGATGCGGAAGCACGGGATCGACGATTTCCACCAGTTGGTCCGGCGCAGTCAGGAAGACATCGAGTGGTTCTGGGAAGCCGCGATCGAAGATGTCGGTATCGAGTTCTTCACCCCCTACCGGCAGCTGCTCGACACTTCCGCAGGTCCCCAGTGGCCCAAGTGGTTCGTCGGAGGCACGATCAACCTCACCTACAACTGTGTCGACCGCTGGGCGCAGAGGACCCCCGACGCGGAAGCGT
>JBKHYB010000189.1:0-4122 GCA_046565725.1 Actinomycetota bacterium | reverse complement strand
TGCTCTTGAAACGCACCTTTAGGAGATCGCCCTTCAAAGACCGCGCGTCGCGCTGGGTTCCTTCAAGTTGGGCGATAGGCGAACCGAGATTGTGGGCATGAGGAGATTCATGCTCCCGCAACTTTTCGGCACTTTCTTCCTCCATCCGGCTATCGCAGGTGTGGGTGGGCATGCCGCTCACCCTTCGGTGCTGGAGGGTTTCTTCCACGTAAGGCGAATCGGATACCCCATGGCCACGATCGCCGAGACGTTCCCCTACACCGCCAGACCTGGCAGGATGATCGTTAGGTTCATGCGGAACATGCTGATCACCTTGACGATCTTCTTGATCGTGGGCAACGTCTCGATCTTCCTCGCTTTTCGTTTCATGGCCGGTACCGGGGCTGCTCGCCCGTTGCCAGCGATCCCGACGATCGAGAACCTCCATTCTGTCGATGCCGCGCTCTGGCGAGGGTCGGCCCCCGGACGCGCTGGTTACGAGGGGCTGGCCGAGAGAGGCGTCACTACGATCGTCGATCTCAGGGCCGAGGACATCCGCGTGGATGAGGACCTGATCACATCCCTCGGGATGGAACTCGTTCGTATCCCGATCCGTGACGGACAAGCGCCGAGTCAGAACGATGTCGACCGCTTCCTTGCGGTGATGAAGGACAACGAAGGTCTCGTGTACGTGCATTGCGGAGCGGGTGTGGGTCGCACGGGAACCCTGGCAGCGGCTTACCTCGTGAACGGTGGGCAAGCTACGGCGATGGAGGCCCTGCAGCGCAACCTGGCCGTCGGTCCTCCTTCACTCGAACAGATCTCGTTCGTTCTCTCATTGCAACAGGGCGAGGAGACCGAAGCCGGTTCCCTGGTCACTGCAGTGAGCCGGGTCTTGGATGCGCCGCGGCGCCTACTCGTGAGGGTACGCAACTCTTACGGCCACTGAAGCTGATCTACATCAGCTGCCCGTGCCGATCCTTACAACCGTTGCGCTCACGTTGTCCAGCGTCGCGTCTTGCAAGCAACCGACGAGCCTCCTCTGGGCGCTCATGGCTAATCCAGGCGTCACCGTGAAGCTCACCTTGTTCCTACCGGCCGCGACGAAATCGTCAGCCTGATAGAAGGGGGCCACCGTTTGCTGGCAGCTCACCCATAAAGCCTGGGTGGCGTTCACGTCGGAGCGAGACCAGCCCTGCCGAGTGATGTCGAGGGTCAACGTCTCACTCTCATCCACGATCACGTCGAGTTCGGGCCTGTTCTGAGTGAGATCACCGAGTGCCCCGATGCCGGTGTACGCCGCAGAGGCGGCCACGAAAACATAGAAAGCGATCTTGGCCCGCTGTCTATCGAACCGAGGCCGGTCCCTCCTAACGAGGTTCGGCGATAGGAAGCCTCCTTCCGGCAGACCGAGAACGTCCAACCGCGCTGCGAGGTTCCGTTCCAGAGCGGGTCGCGCCGTCGCGCGCGCGAGCTGTTCGATCATCCACGCCAGTCCAGAGAAGACGACTCCAGCTCCCATCAGTACGGGGATGAAGACGCCGAGGTCCCTGTCTTCATCGGCGAGCCACTTGAAATGACGTCGCGGCGGCGGTTGCGTGGAACGAAGAGGGGTCAGTGCATCGGGTTCAGCCTCTCGTTCGTCGAGTCTCCGCTCGATCGCTCGCAAGCGACCATGCAACAGCATCGCGACCAGCCCGATCTCGGCTGATATCAGCAGGATGCCTGCGATCGTGGCTCTGTTCCATTCCCAACGGTAGAGATAGATGAAGAGGTAGCTACCCGAACTGAGCACCACCAGGGCGCCGATGGCCAACGCGATCTTGCGAGCGATCATCCGACCACCTCGCTCACCTCTCCCGTCGCGCCGTCCACAACGATCACCGAACCGTTCTTGAACACTTCGGTTGCATTCGGGAAGCCCACCACGGTCGGTACCTTCATCTCGCGGGCCAAGATCGCGAGGTGAGATAGTGGGCTGCCGGTTTCAGCGACGAGACCACCGAGGCTCGGCAGCAGAACTGCGAGCTGCGGATCGAGTGTCCGTACAACCAACACGTCTCCGTGACTTGGTTCCTTTCCGAGATGGACGTGGCCCATGCCCCGTCCACCCCCCGCCCCCGTGCCGAGCCGCTCGCCGTGGGAAGTCGCAACCTCGACCGGATGTCCATCGGCGTCGAGGCGGAAGGCGCTAGGCAACGGTGGGCTTGCGAAGCCGGCCCGGTCGTCGATCTGTAGGGCGGCGTTCTGCGCGTGGACGATGTTCTCGACCTCATCCGATCTGAGCAGCGCGATCTGATCCTTGGAGACCAGCACCCTTGCAGCGACCAGTCGATGGCCCAATTCCCAGGCAGCCCTGGCCGAAAGTTCTTGAACCCATCGGATCCGAAGGCGCAGCGCTTCCCGGGGACCCAGGTCCTCGAGTCCGAATGACTCGCTCAAGACCGGCCCGCCTTCCGGGACCCGGGGCGGAGGTCCCACGTGAGGAGGCGTGAGCGCAAGGGTTTCGGGGTGGGTCCAGACGCTCTTCCGGCCCGAGTCGAGATGTGCGAGTGCAACCGATGCTGCGGTCGGACCATCGATCGGATCCAACAGCACCCCGCACAGGATCTCGTAACCATGCAGCGATACCAAGGCATCCCTGGAGCGGAGCATGACGGTCAATAGCCGTTCGTCGGAGAGTTCCCTGACATCGGGTACGCGTTCCAGGCGAGCGTCGACCTCGGAGACGACCTCGCGCGCGAGCGCCGGCAATGCCAGCCGGAGTCGACCCACATCCCACGCTGCGAGAGCCCTTCTGGCCGGAGGCCGGGGGTCCAACCTGGACCAGAGAGAGCGCGGTGCGGGGGACAGGCCGAACAGTTCCAGGTCCACTGCAACGCGGCCTCCGACGGTTATCACCGGGGGGGTTGTACGTAACCTCCGCGTTGAGGCTGCACCCGTGATCTTGAACGCGGTTTCGATCGCACGTTGCATCGGTTCGACCCAGAGGTCGACCTCGAGGGGGCTGAGCGCGTCGGGGAAGGTCTCGGCAACCGGACCCGGTCCGTAGATCCTCCCGGTTGGTGCCGATCCGGTCGCGGTGACGGGCCGAGATTGGAACATCACGAGGTGCCCGTCGCGATAGCCCCATTCGATGTCTTGTGCCCCGCCGAGGTGGTGCCGAGCGGTCTCGCTCATGCGAACCAGTTCGCGGAGCTGAGCACGAGTGAGGAGGGGTTTTTCGGGGACCGACAGCACCCGTCCTCGCTTCGTGATGACGTAGTTCTCGCCGGTCTCGTTCCCGGATACGAGATCCTCGGGTCCACCGGGCGCGGCCACCAACACAACCCGTTCGGCGTCGCCGCTGATGGGATCGATGCCGAACATCACTCCACCCACGTCGCAGTCGAAATAGGGCTGGATCAGGATGGCGAGCGGCGCGGATCCGCCGACTCGACGGGTTGCCGATACCTCTGTCACGGCTCGTTCGAAAGCTTCGCGGCCGCGCACATCGGTGACGCTCAGGAACATCCCCGCCATCGAGGACGTGCCCCCGTCCTCCGCGGTGGACGAGGACCTCACCACGAGGGCCCGCTCACCGTAGATGCTGAGGAGGTCGTAGGCGAGGTCGATCTCGGCGCGCAACTCGATCGGCAGATCTTCGAGGCCTCGACCCGCCTCAATGAGAGCCACGGCGTCGGTCGATATGACGAGCCCTTCGAGAACGGGGAGGCCGGCTCTCATGGCCCGGCTAAGTGCCGAACCTTTCGCTCCCACGACCCGTGGGTCCAGAGCGCGCTCGGTCCCGAGGGTTACGACAGAAGCCTCGGCCTTCGTCACCGAGGATCCTTGCCCACCCCCTGCGATGGATCTTGGCGGGGTTGAGCGTTGTGTCCTCATCTCTTGTGATGCTGAGGCTTATGCGAGGACTAGTCGATAGGATTTTCGGGTGAACTTTCCTGGTCAGGAGCCCCCAAATCTACGTAGATGGTTCGAATCAGGCGGGTAGTTCCTGAGCCTCGGCGATGGGGAACCGCAGTGTGAACTCGGAACCTTCGCCTACGGTCGAACGTGCCTCCACCTCTGTATCCATCAACTGTGCGATCTGACGAACGAGGTAGATCCCTATACCGAGGCCGCCCACGACCCGGGTGGGCGATT